>JBFMBP010000034.1:11177-16157 GCA_040755155.1 Candidatus Omnitrophota bacterium
GATTCCTCGATGCAGGGGATGAATTCGTCGACAAGCCGTACTACGGCGTCGAAGACTTGCGCGTATTTATTCAAGCGGACCAGATTGGATTCGTTCTTCGTGCGGCGGATAAACATAAACATAGCGGGAAACAACGCTTGTTCGAGGGCGATCTGCAATTCGTGCTTGCGGTAGATATTCCAGAAATGTCGATCGATTCGCTTCCATTCCGGCTCATCGCGGAGCGTCGGCGATTCGATGCGGGATTCGTTTTTCAATAAGGCGTTGGTCAGTTCCAAACCGCATTTCGCTTCTTCGGCGATGAGCCGTAAATTCTCGATCATTTCGTCGAAGGCCGTCAAACGGCTTCTCTCTTGGGGATCTTGATGCTCCTTTAAAAAACTCACCATATCCGGCTGGGATATTCCTTCTTCGAGAGAGGAAAGGACATTGATTAACCGGGTGGGAATGCTGCCTTCGATCAAGGCGCCGCCTTCCGTGGCGTCGAAAACCCGCCGTTGGCATTGGCGGATATTTTCGGAGAGTTTTTGCAGAAAAACCGCCATCGGTTTGGATGTGGGCGTTAATTTGCCCCGGACGCCGAGCACCCATACGATCTCTTCTTGCGTATCGTCGGGATGAAAGGGAGCGCCTTTAATGACGATTGTGGAGTCTCCTTCCTTAAAGCGGACGATTTTTCGATTCAGCGCCGTTCCCGCTGCATGAGTCATCCCCCCTTCCATATCGTAAGCCAGGTCGAAGCCGATGAAGACGATCGGATCGCAACCCATCCAGACGGCGGCGTTAAAGAGCGTATGGGCGACGGAAAGACCCTGATCGAATGTGCCGAACGGCCCGGCTACTCTCTCAATCCAGCGGTTGATGGCCGCTTTTTCCGAATTGATGAAGATTTTCGGCCCCGGCCAGCGCGCCGGAATGGCGGGATGGACGTCCGATTCGAAAAGAAGAATTTCGTTCTTGTCCGGCTGGATTCCTTCGAAATGCCGCGTATTCAGTTCCGTCGGATCCGTGGCGGCGATGAAATCGGGATAAACGCCGTGTTGGCGCGCTACGGGATAAGCGGTATCGACGCAGAAGACCAAGGCCTTGGAACGGTATTGCGACAAGATGCCGATATTTTTCCCCAAGGAAGGCCCCGCCGCGACGAGAATCGCCGGTTGGTTTTTGTAAAAATCCCGCAAAGGCCCCAATCCGTGACTGGCGCATATCGCAGGCAAGTTGAGCAGCGCATTCCTTTGAATCAAGGCGCCATGCAAAACCAGAAATTCGGATTCGGCGATAGCCCGTTGCAAAAAATGGCGCAGGCAATCCACTCCTTCCGTATAAAACTCGTTGAACAACTGGGTGGAAGGACGATGGTCGATGAATCGCAAGCCGCTTCCCATGATTTGGGGCAGCAAGGATTTGGCGGCGGGGATTATTTTTTCCGGCTTGTCGGCGATGACGATGCGCACGGCGGGGTGGCTCAAAAGCGCGCTCCAATCCCGCCGATGAAGAAAGTAATAGAATATGTCGATGTCTCTTTCTACGAGCAATAGGCCGGCAATATCGGCGGTTTCGGTTTCAAGAAGAGATTCCAGGGAATACCCCAATCCCAATCCTAGTATTACGTAAACGGACGATTCGTTGGCGGCGAGGCTTTGAATTTCGCGCTGGCCTTCGGTTTTTGGATCTTTGCCGCTATGCAAATAGAGTGGACGCTTCCCGCCGGTAAATATTAGCGTAGGATGGCAAGAGGGCGTTTCCATCAAGACATATTGGGAGGAGGGTTCGCATTGTTGCAGACGTTGAGCCAATTCCGGATCGAACCGTTGAATGAGATTTACGTTATTGTCGAAAACTGTTTTATGCGGCTCTAACAAATTCATTCTTTATCGATGGGGAAACGAGCCGAACCATCCAGAGCCAATCCTTGTTTCTTTATGGTTCGTTTCCTTTTCTTAATATTCTTGATGCGAATGGAACCTAATTTTTGCGGGAATAAAAAATCATCCTATCACAAAATGGCGAATACGCTATAGATTATTTGGAAAAAAACGTAAAGAAATTGGAATGCTGATGGAAAAAAACGGAAGAATCTGTAAAATAGGTTGGACGAGTTGACCTATCCGAGTGCGAACGGCATTCAAGAAGAGAGGAACGCCTAATGCTGGAAAGAATGATAGGGAACCGGGCCAATACGGGTCTTTGCTTCTTGCGCATCGTCTTATCCATCATCTTTTTCGCGCATGGAGCGCAGAAGCTATTGGGGATGTTCGGCGGCGACGGTTTGGCGGCGACGACGGAAAAGTTTGCTCAAGCGGTCTATTTCCCTGAGATGATGGTTTGGGTGGTTTCGGGAGGGGAATTGCTCGGCTCCGCGGCGCTTTTTATCGGCTTGCTTACGCGCGAAGCATCGATCGTCCTCTCCCTCTTCGTGTTAGGCTCTTTGTATCTCATTCATCTCGACAATGGTTTTTTTATTAAAAATAACGGTTACGAGTATCATTTGATGCTGCTGGCGGGATGCTTGTGTCTCATATTCGGCGGCGGCGGTTCCGGCTCCATGGATAAAGCGTTGTTTCCCCACGAACGATGGACGTTTATCAAAGATCCCAACAAGATTAAATTGCTGCCGCCTGAAGATTGATGGGTGAAACGTCTTTCTCGGTAAGGCGTTACAATGACAAGACGCGGCATCTTAAAAGTTCGGAAAAAGCCGCCGGTCATTTATTTATTGTTTTATTAAGCAAGGAGCGTACGAATTCCATGAATCGAATCCGCTTGCCGTTTTATGCCTTTACCGCCGTTTTCGCTTTTCTTCCGTTTTTTCCCGGGGGAGTCTGCGCGAAATCGTCCGCCGATTATACCTATGTCTACGAAAACGAAAGGATTTTATCCTTTACGATCGAAATGACGGAAGAGTCTTTTCAAAAAATGCAGCCTAAACGCAAAGCGCCGGAGATGGGGAATATGAGTTCCCGCAGCATGTTCGCCCAGGAATTCGAATACGTCCCGGCGACAGTGATTTGCGACGGCGCCGTTTATCAAGAGGTTGGAGTCCGTTATCGCGGCAACGCTTCCATTGTAATAATCCCGCCCGACGGCAAAAAACCTTTGAAACTGGATTTCGATCGTTTTGACGACGATCAAGTTTTCCATGGATTTACAAAACTGAATTTCATCAACGGCTTTCGCGATCCCTCGCTGCTGCGGGATAAACTAGCTTACGACTTGTACCGGAAAGCGGGGGTTCCGGCGCCGCACGCCTCCTTCGCCAACGTCTATCTGGCTGTCGGCTCGAAACCGAAAGAACATCTTGGTTTCTTCGTCGTCATCGAACAGGTCAATCGTCCTTTTTTGGAAGATCGATTCGGCAACTCCAACGGCTTGCTAGTGAAATTCGAAATCATGAAAGATTTGGAGTATCGGGGAGAGGAATGGGAAAAATACGCCGCCGATCATGAATTGAATTCCAACGATCCAGCCGATACGAAACATCTCATCCAATTTTTAAAATTCCTCACTCAATCGTCCGATGAGGAGTTCGCCAAGAAAATCGACTCCAAACTGAATGTCGACAAGTTTCTGGCGTGGCTGGCGATCAATACTTTATTGACCGATTTGGATAGCTACGCCGGACTGGGACATAATTGGTACTTGTATTACAACGCCGATTCCAAGCGCTTCGAATTTATCCCATGGGACGTCAACGAATCGTTCGGCAATCTGCAAGTAGCGACGCCGGACAAGATGCTCAATTTCGACATTAACAAGCCGTATATGGGGGATAAAATTCTGATCCAGCGCATCTTGAATATCGAAAAATATAAAGAATTGTATTTATTTTATCTTAAAACTTTCGTCCGCGATTTTTTCAATCCCGCCTTTATGCATAAGGAAATCGAACGGCTGCATTCTTTTATCGACGCCTCCGTCAAAGCCGATGCGAATCCGGTTTATTCTTATGAAGATTTTCAAAAGACTCTTGATGAAAACGTTAAACCGCATTTCTTTTTGTTTAGTCAAGAGATCATCGGACTCAAGCCGTTTGTTACCCAACGCTGCGAATCGGTTTTGGCGCAATTGTCCGGCGAGAAAAAGGGAGACGTTATCGATTCGTTTATGCTCGGCGTCCCCGGCGAGCCGCCATCCTCGGAACGCGAGGGAAATATTGCTCCGCCGCCTATGGCGCCAGGGGGAGATGTCATGATTCCGATGCCTACGCCCGCGCCGATGACGGAAGAGAAGCGCCAAAAAATCCAAAAGTTAAAAGCCGAATTGAAGGAGAAGAATCTACAGATTCAAAACAATCCCAACAATTCGGAACTCTATGTCCAAAAGGGGGAAATTCTGGGTAAACTCACAGAACTTGTGGATCCTATAGAGCAAATGACCTATGGCATCGAATTGGGCGCGGTATTTGAAAAGGCCGTTGAACTTGATCCCAATAGCCTAGGCGGCCATTTTGGCCGGGGAGCGGTTCGGTTTTTTACTCCCGAACCCTTCGGCGGCAGTTTGGAAGGAGCCGCTTCCGATTTTCAATTCGTTCTTTCCAAGGATCCGAAGAATGAACAAGCGAATTTCTTTATGGCTTTGGTTTATCAGCGAAAAAACGAGAAGGACAAAGCGGCGGAGCATCTGCAAAAAGTCATCGAAATCAATCCCAACCATCAACAGGCGAAAGAGTTATTGAAAGCCATCCAACCATAATAAACCATGAGCGGCTAGTATTCAAAGACATTTGATTTTGAACGTTGCAATGGTGAATAATACCAGCCTGCGTAAGGTTTGTTGCTTATATATTCCCTCGCCCTTTGGGAGAGGGCTAGGGTGAGGGAAATAAAAGTCAAATCCTATCAACCCTCACCTAACCTCTCCCAATCTTCAAGGATTTATAAGCCCTAATTAATTGGACTGTTGGGGGAGTTTGTTCGTATCTTGATGGATATTTTTACTAGGTTATTTACACCAACCCCGATTTTTGTCTAATTAAATATG
>JBFMBP010000035.1:0-36024 GCA_040755155.1 Candidatus Omnitrophota bacterium
TAAATTCTCCCCCCAAGCTTGGGGGGAGTTAGAGGGGGGTTGATTATGTTAGACTTAAAGCAACCCCCTCCTAACCTCCCCCAAGCTTGGGGGAGGAATTATGGAGTTTTGCAAGAGGCTCATTTGAAATTTTTTAATAAAAGACATATGGGCTGTCTTACATAAATATAGATATCGTTTCAATATAATCGGTTAATAACTTGTGAGCAAATTGTTAAAAAATGATTTAAAGAAAAAAGGAATAAGTTAACGAGATTAAAAAATCCTTTTTCATCGACAAATCAAAAAAATTACTCAAAGGTTCTTCACAAGATCATATAAACGTAAGATCATAAATATAAAGTACTTAATCAGCAATATCCTTTTTTATAACAAGAATAATAGTAATAATAAAAAAGATAAAGATTTTTAAAGAATATAAATATTATTGGTTTTTTAGGCCATTAAATGAATGGCGTATCGTATTAGATTGATTGGAAAATCCCGGCGACGAAAAAACCGCTTACTAAAAACGGGAGGATTAGAATGAAATTTAAAAGCGCAAGTCAAACGTGGAGCAGAGGAATCAACGCCGTTCAAGGCGCTGTTGGAAGTCCTATTTCGAATCCGATCGTGGAGAATATTCACGTTTCGTGTGAGGGAGAAAAAGTTCGTTTTATGGCGACGAACTTAAATTTATCAATTCTTTGCGAAGGTGAGGCGGAGGTGGAAGAAGCGGGCGAAATCGTGCTTCCAGCAAAAATATTGGGGAATATTGGAAGAGATCTACCGCAGGGCGATGTTTTTTGCGAGACAAAAGAAGAAACAGTGAAAATTCGTTGTGGAAGTTTCTTAGCTAGGTTTAAGGGCAATCCAGGAGAACTATTCCCGCCGTTCTGCAAATTAGAAGAAGGCCGATATATAAAAATAAGTTCAAAAACTCTAAAAGATACAATAAGAAAAACATATATAACTACCACGACGGATAAAGCGCGTTTCGAACTGGATGGAGTTAAATTCGACCTAAAGGGAAAGGTTCTGAATTGCGTATCGACTGATGGCAGGCGTTTATCTCGCTATCAAATAGTTGACGAGGCTTTGCAGGAAGAAGATTTTTCTTCTTTTTTACCAGCTAAGACGCTTTTTGAAGTACAAAAGACGCTTCCAGACGAGGGAGATGTTGAAATTATATTTCAGGAAAAAAGAGTCCAATTTTCATGCGGCGACGCAAAAATAGTATCGAATCTAATTGTAGAAAACTTCCCGCCTTATGAAAAAATTATTCCTCCACCAGGAAATATAAAAATAACTTTCGATAAAGAAAAATTACTTGGCGCCGTTAAGAGAGCCTCCATTCTATCCAGTCAAGAAACAAATCTGATAATTGTTCAAATTAAATCGAAAGAAATGAGAGTATTCGCGGAAAGAGAAGAAATTGGAGGAGAAGGAAGCGAGACAATTTCCTTGGAATACGAAGGAGAAGAACTAAAAATCCGCTATAATCATAAATTTTTGGAAGATTTTTTAAAGATAGCCGATGAAGAAACCGTTGAACTCGAAATAAATGATCCAAGAAAGCCGGGAATTTGGCGAGGCGTTGGAAACGAAAAATTTTTATATGTTCTTATGCCATTGAAAGAACCGCAAGAGGAAGAGAGATGATAGCAAAAAAAGTAAACATAATAAGACTGGCTCTTTAGAAATAATAAAAAAACAAAATCAATCGATAGAATAAAAATAAAAATATAAGTTTATAAAAATAAATCGGTTACATGGTTAAAAAAAAGATTTTCTTGCATGTTTTAGTTAGTATGATTATACTTCTAAATCTGTAAAGCGTTAAAAAAACGATAAATATTGGATTTAAAGCGAGCGTTATAAAAAAATATGAAAAGAGTACGAGCAGAAGAAATTAAGCAGAAGAATGACTCGCGATTTGACAGAGATTTAGCTATAGAAAGAGCCTGTTATTGCCCCTCTTATAGCCCGAGTAAGATAAGAATTCAGGAATATTTCGTTTGCGATCCTCCAAAACCGCCGCTAGATATTTGTGAAGATTGTCCCATCAACGGTCTTAGAGAACCATCAACCATTGTTATAGCGACATACATAAAACCCGGCGAATTAGAAGATATCGAGGAGGAAGAGGAATAAGAAAGCAAGAAAAAAATTAATGTTTCTAATACTTCAATGAAACCGTATAAGAATACGTTTTTAAAAAAATTATTCTATTATTTTAGTTTTTATAAAATCCAAGCCTCAACAATCGTCCACCAATGGCCTTCATTATCTCTAGGAACAACAATTTTTATTTCCTTCAATTTCATCGGCGCCTCAAGGCGTAAAGTACTGCATCGCGATGCCTCATCGAATTGAAGCATACCTAATTCTTCTTCTTCCCCCAGAGCAGTAATTCCCCAAACCCGATTATTTCGAGGAAAATCGGATATCTTCGTTCCTAGAAAGAGAATTATTTTTTGGACAGTTTTAATTTTATTTAGAGTAATCGCAAGATAAGCCCCAGTTTTCTCAACCTCGTCATTAGACCAATAAGCATCCCGCCCATAAGTGCGAACGCAAAGATTATGATCGTTAACCGAAGAAAGAAACCAATTAACGTTAGAATCGATGCGCCAAGTATTCTTGCGTCCGTTGATAGCGTCTTGCGAAGGCAAAAAAAGAACGTACGGTGGGCAATCGTACCTTCTATAACCAATGCTATCAGGACCAAATAAAAGATTTAGATTTTGAATAGACAAAGGAGAGTAATCGTTTTGCGCATCGAGCGAAGGATTATTATACCAATAACCGAGATGATAAAGATAACCGACGCGAACGCGCTTCATGATCTCCTGCGCCTTGGCAGGAAAACGTCTATCAAGCGAATCAATGGCTATAATCCGTCCCTGAGAAGCATAGGTAACGGCTTCACCTAACCAATCGCGGCCAGCAACGTTGGGACTTACGTCAAAACCTTGATCGCAAAGGAGGTAACGGATTCTATGCTCTTGTAAAATGGAAAAAACCTTTTCAAAATTTGTTGGGATAGAGACGCCATCGATCGATAGGCTTGCAGGTTGATGAAAGTAAAAGGAATAGGAAAAATAAGAGGATAGGATTGACATAAAATAAAGAAAGAAAGTAAAAAAAGAGAGAGTCGGCGAAAAAGCCCATAAAAAACGGAAAAATTGCATCAACAAAAAAGGCGCTGCAAAATAGAGAGGCAATGCGTACCACGGCCAGATGCCGAAGAAGGAAAAGGATGTGAGAAGGATGGTTGTCAAAGCTAAAATCCAAATGGAGTAATAAGGAATGCGGCTTCGCAATAACGATCCAGCAGGCGCAAATCGACGTAAAAATGGAAAAAGGAGAAAACCAGATAGAAAGATAAAGGTAGGCGCGCTTGGAAAAAATGCGCTATGAAGGTCATGCTGTTGATCATAAGGCGCTCTTTGCCCTAAAAAAACAGGCAAACACTCGCTTAAAAAACGATCTATAAGCGGTTGTTCTCCTGCAACCCGAGGTGCAGGTAAGGATCGACCTGTAGTTAGAAACTGAATCGCTTCGGACTTATATCCAAAAAAAGAAGGGAGCCAATAAGGCGCACAAAAA
The DNA here is from genome assembly GCA_040755155.1 of Candidatus Omnitrophota bacterium. Classification (NCBI taxonomy): domain Bacteria; kingdom Pseudomonadati; phylum Candidatus Omnitrophota; species Candidatus Omnitrophota bacterium. Next base: position 3,592 of record JBFMBP010000035.1, read on the forward strand.
AGAAAACAAATAAAAAAGGCCAAAAAAAGGCTAGATCTTACAAATCCGAGTAGACAGCGAATAAAGAAAACAATCCTTTTTTCTCCCATTTTAAAATCAGGTAGAAAAGAATATGGGCGTATGAATAACAAAATAAAACCGGAAGAAAAAACGAAAGGAAGAGATATCGGCAGTTCATAAAAACTTAGACCGGCGGTCAATCCCCATGCAATTGCCAATCCTGGTGAAATACGTCCTTTGTAACGAGCTAAAAAAGCCAAAAAGAAAAGCAAAGCCCCGCAAAAAAGAGAAAAGGAATAGCCAAACCAGGTTTTTCCTATGATCCAATGGAAATGCAACCCGCCAACGGCAAAAAGCCAAAAAGAAAACAATCCATACCAGGCATTTCCATAAATCCAGAAAATGGTTGAGGTTAGAACAACAAAAAGCAGTCCCCAAAACCAAGGAAGAAGACGCAGCGCCGCCGATGGAAATGGCGCCCAAGATAAAATCCAGGCTAAGGGATAGGCCTCTAATGTTCCCTGATAATTCTGTCCATAATGAAAAACAGGCGGGCATTGGCCTTCCAGCAACTCGTAAGACATCAATCCAAAAGCAGCTTCATCAGATTCGAATTGAATTAAGGATAGTCGTTGGATATAAATGTGGAGAAATAATAAAAAAAATAAGCTCGCAATCCATCCCAGAGTTAAAAAAAATTTCCATTGTTTGAAGATATAAGAAAAAAAGCGTAGAACGAATCCGTCTAGTATTGGTAAAAAAAGGAAAATAGATCCTAAAGACAGAGCGAATAGAATGATTCGAAAGGTTGGCAGCCAAAAAAGTAGACTGGAAAAACAACTACTAAATGGTCCAGGTACTGCCTGAAAATCTAGTCCTGAAGCCGTTTTCACTGATAAGGACAACGTAGGAATCGGTGGAATGTAATTTAAAAAGCATTTAATTGTGTGAAAACCAACGTCAATTTGTTTTTCGATTAATAGATATCGATTGGCGGCGTCATTTTCATTCCGGGCGCATTCCTCGCCATCGATTTTCCAAACAGCTTCCCCATGCCCAGAATAAAAAAGGATGGACTTTACAGGTTCCGCTGAAAAGAAAACGCCGGTTACCGTCATTGTATCGTAGGCATTGATTCTTTCAGGAAGAAATAGAGTAGGAATTATTTCGAAAGTAGAAGATTCTAAATAAAAATCAGTCTCTACGGCGGATTGGCTATTGGATAAATGAATAGATAATCCCAATTTGGGACTTAATCCATAGAGTAAAACAACCATGAACATACAAGAAATACCGGTAAATCTCCGAATTGAAGATAGTCGGCAGTATTTTGAAAGGCGATGATCCACTAAAGGATTGATAATATTGTATCTATAAAAAGGTTTAATATAAATAAAAAAGAGGAATAAAGTCAGAATTCCCAAAGCCAGAAAAAAGGTTAAGCGAACAGAATAAACGTATCCTGGAGCGATGGATATCAGGAAAAAAAGAAAAAAAACCAAGCAACGCAAAAAGGGAACGATCACAAGAATTGACCAACTATTGTCGCTATCGTATCCTAAGCGAATCTGTGAATAAAAGGTTTTATCGATTAACATACATAATAAACTTTCAAGTGTATTGTATAATACAAGGAGTAATAGAAAAAGAATACGGCTTCATATTCTCTATTTGCTAATGAGTTTGAAAATTGAAAAGAAGTTTTTTAAGAGATTATATCTATAAAAAAGTAGATAATTATGTTCCACGTGGAACAATTATAATGAATTTAGTAGGGCTGATCTAGCAATTCTAGTCCCTCAATAATATTTTTCGGAGGCCATAGGAATGTCGGAGAAAATTAGAGTGTTGGTTAATGGCGCTAAGGGAAGAATGGGTTTGGAGATCGTTAATACGGTCATAGACGCAGAAGATTTGGTTTTGGCGGGCGAAACCGATCTCGGCGATGATTTGGAGAAGATAATCGCAGATTCAAAATCGGATGTGGTTGTGGATTTTACTTCTCCCCACTGCGCATATGAAAACGCTCAAAAAATCTGCGCAAGCGCTGCTGCAGGCGTCATTGGCACTACTGGTTTTACTTTGGTTCAAGTGCAATCCCTTGTAGATAAAAGTAAAGGTAAAAAACCAGGAATAATTATTGCCCCCAATTTTGCCATAGGCGCTCTGTTAATGATGCACTGCGCCAGAATTTGCGCTAAATACATGCCGGATGTGGAAATAATTGAGCTGCATCATGACAAAAAACTGGATGCACCTTCTGGTACGGCTATCAAAACAGCGGAAATGATTTCTGAAGTCCGCAAAGATGTTTCCACAAGAATATTTGAATCAGGAGTTCGAGGCAAGCTATACAGCGACATTCCCTTGCACAGCATCCGCCTTCCTGGCCTGCTCGCGCATCAGGAAGTGATATTCGGCGCTGCTGGCCAGACTCTGACTCTACGCCACGATTCCATCAACCGATCATGTTTTATGCCCGGCGTTTTGTTAGCAATTAGGCAAGTCATTAATATTGAAGGACTTGTATACGGTCTTGATAAGTTGCTGTTTAAGGAGTAAAAAAAAACCGATGTCCTAAAAATCTTTATATTATACTCTCCAATTACATAGAGATAAAATGGAGAAAAAGGTCTTCTTCCAGGAATTTCTTTTAGCGGTAGAGAGAAGATTTATATCTCTACCGCCGGAAGTTCTATACTCAATATGCGATTACTTCTTTATACTGCAAAATGAGAACGCCCATACGAACCTAACGGCATACCAAACAATTGACGATTTTATAGATTTCCATTTTTTCGATAGCCGAATTTTATTGGATTGCATGAATCCCATTTCAAATGCTTTTATTATAGATATCGGTTCGGGAGCAGGTATTCCAGGAATTATTCTCCACTTGTTGCGTCCGGATTTACATGTAACGTTGATTGAGTCTTCCCAAAAAAAGACGCGGTTTTTACAGAAAGTAATAGAAACATTGAATATTAATTCATGCAATATCGTCAATCGTAGAGCGGAAGATGCTGCTCACGATTCTAAATGGCGGGAGAAATTCGATATTGCTACAGCAAGAGCTTTTGGACCATTATCTTTAACATTGGAATTGACAACCTCTTTTGTACGCCCTTGTGGCCGAATCTATCTCCCAAGAGTCGCCGAAGAACCTAAAAATACAGTAGATACGCAATCTTTAGGATGTAATTTACTAGATAAATTTCTATATGTCTTGCCGCGCCGAGATAAAACGTTCTCTATAGACATCTTTGAGAAAAAGAAATCTACTCCCTCTAAATTCCCCCGAAAAGTATCGCAAATTAAAAAAAATCCTCTATAATTCCTTCTACCGTTGTTCTATAAGGAACTATTTATCAAATTATTAAGAGAAAAAAAATTTCAATATTAAAAAATTCCATCGTATGCCTGGGCAGATAAGACTCCATCCTTTATAATTCGAAGATTAATCTTGCTTATATATAAATTTTTTTTATATGGCCATTGTTCCACGTGGAACAAAAGGGAATCCAAGCGTGACGAGAATCATCGCCATCGTTAACCAAAAAGGCGGCGTCGGTAAAACGACGACGGCGGTTAACCTTGCCGCCTGTTTGGCCCATAACGGCATGGAAACCATCCTTATCGACCTGGATCCCCAGGGGAATGCGACCAGTGGCGTTGGTATCAACAAAAGGGGTGTAGAAAGTTCTATCTTCGATCCTCTGATCGAGAATATTCCTCTCTCTTCCATTTTACGGCCCACTTCCATGACTTCGCTTCGTATTGCGCCATCTAACAACGATCTTTTGTCCGTTGAAATGCATTTAGCTTCGGAGGAGAACGGAAACCGCCGCTTGCGTACGGCATTGGCGCAGTTTTTATGGTCCATTAATGCTGAAAAGCGAGTGGATTACGTTATCATCGATTGCCCGCCATCCTTTGGGATGTTGAGTATGAATGCCATTCTCGCCGCCGACTCGGTTTTAATTCCTGTCCAGTGCGAATATTACGCCTTAGAGGGTTTAACTGAAATCTTGACCTCTACAACCGTTATCCGAGAGCAATATAATAAGAGCTTATCCTTAGCGGGTATTCTTTTAACGATGTCCGACCGCCGCCTCAATCTTAGCCGTCAAGTGGAAGAGGACATCAGGCAAGCGTATTGTAATTATGTTTTCGAAACGGTGATCAATCGCAGCGTTCGATTGAGTGAAGCTCCTAGTTATGGAATGCCCATCATTCTCTATGATCCCAGCTCCACGGGCGCCGATTCCTATATTAGTCTGGCATTGGAAGTGATCGAAAATGAAACGAAAAGCCTTAGGCCGTGGCCTCTCCGCTCTTCTGGCTGATTTCCCTGTCGAAAGCGCGGCGCAAAAAAACATCCAGGATATCCAGATTGGCCTTATCGACGTCAATCAATTTCAGCCTCGCGCCGCCTTTAATCCTAACGCTTTGATGGAATTAGCGGAGTCTATCCGCGCCCAGGGAGTACTCCAGCCGTTATTGGTGCGCGAGCATACCGCCGCGGCGGGACGTTTCCAGTTAATCGCGGGCGAACGCCGGCTGCGCGCCTCCCTGCAGGCGGGATTGGACGCCGTCCCCTGCATCGTATTGCAGGCGGATGAGGCTCAGATGCTTGAAATTGCCTTGGTGGAAAACATCCAACGCGCTGACCTCTCTCCCGTGGAGGAAGCAAGAGCCTACAAGCATCTGTCGGAACGTTTTTCTTTGACGCAAGAAGAGATCGCCGAAAAAGTCGGTAAAAGCCGGGAATACGTTGCTAATGCCCTGCGCTTGCTCAATCTGCCTGAGGCCGTACTCGTTTATCTGGATTCGGGAGAATTGACGACGGGTCACGCTAAAGTACTGCTTTCGTTGAAGCATCAGGACGCTATGCGCGATATGGCCGCCCAAATTCTCCAAAAAGGCCTTAGCGTCCGAGAGACCGAAAATCTCGTCCGGAATATGTCCGCCCCGGCGGAAATATCACCGGAAAAATCCTCGGAAAAAGCCGCCAAGCAAGAGGACGTCCATATCGCCGATTTGCGCCGTATTTTGGAAGAGTCATTCCAAACCAAGGTAAATATCAAGATGCGCGGCGCCAACAAAGGAGCTATCGAAATTTTCTTTTACGATCTTGATCACTTGCAATCTCTGCTCAAACGTTGGAATGTGGAGAATCTTTGAATTACTTTTACTAACTTCTTGCCATCCATCGTTGTTTTTAGGCTATAATCTTTCCTATCGAAACAAGGTTCGGATCGATAACTATGCCTTCGCAAGAATCCAAGCGTCAATTCATGCCGATCTCCGTCAGCCTTGTCGCCAGCGGCAAGGCGCCGCCTCTGGATCTTTATTACCAGCGGGATGGAGAGCAGGAGCCGATTCTTTTCCGCAGCCGCACTCTGCCTCTGCGCCCCAAAGAAATTAAGGAATTGACAGATAGGGAGATTAAGGACCTTTGGATTCTAGAGGAACACTCTTCTTCTGAAGTGGAGGATTTGATTGAAGAAGAGGCGCAGGTAATGGAGAAGGCCTCCGCCGAGGCCGCCGCCGACGAAGAGGTCGCGCAACTGATTCAAGACCCCTCCGTCCCTACCGAGGAAAAATGCGAGGTAGTTTACAATTATTCCACCGATTTGATGAAGCAAGTTTTCGAATCGCCCAATCCAGAGGATGCGATCAAGGCGGCGTCGGTGGTTTTGCCTAATGTTACCGAGGTTATCTTCGGCGATAAGCGCGCCGCTCATGAGTTCATACTCCGTGCGTCTGTCGATTATGCGATTTATTCCCATGCCGTCAATACCTGCCTCTTCGGCGTCGCTCTGGCGCGGCGGGCGCTAAAGATTTCCAAACAGGACGCCTTATTGCGCTTCGGGCCGGGGTTGTTGCTTCATGATATCGGTAAGTTGAGGATTCCCAAGGAGATACTTGAGAAAACCGAACCGTTGGACGAGGAGGAGCGAAGCGTTATCGAGCAGCATACTCTTTGGGGCGTGGAGATGGTCAAGGAATTCATGGACCTCTCGCCCGAATGCGAGTCGATCATCCTGCATCATCACGAGAGGATGGACGGCTCCGGCTATCCCCACGGCCTGCGGGGCGAGCAGATTTCCGTAGGCGCCCGCATCTGCGCTATCGTCGACGTCTTCGACGCCATCAGCACCCGCCGCTCCTTCCAGGATCGAAAGACCTCGTACGAATCTTTCAAAACCATGCTCGGCGACAAAGCCAAAGGCTTCGACCGTAAACTACTGGAAGAATTCCTCTACATCTTCGTCCCGCCGGAGGAAGGATGATTGCGCAAGATAAGCGCTAAAGGATGTTGCGTTCCTACCTATCCTCCCTCCCTCTGGAAGAGGTTGATGGTTGATATCAGTAGACTTATAGCGTAGGGTGGGCTAAAAGCGAAGCGTAGCCCACCGAAAAAGCAGAATGTGTCGCGTTGTTTGACCCATCAATTGCAATGTATGTCATTTCGGGGGAGCGTTCCATGCACGATAATGAAAAAGAAGCCTAGCGGTGTATTCAGGAAGCGATCAAACAGAGAAGAACCAAATGATAAAATGAAGTGATGAAGAGGATGTTCTTATGATGAGAGGATGTAGTAGTTATGCAATTTTTGCTTTTCTGCTAATAATCCTTATAATATTTGTAATAGTTTTTTGGCCAACGCTAGCCAAGTTGAAGACTGAACCGCGCTCCAATATTCGTGTTTACTTTAATCCTCCAACTCCAATACCGCTGTCTGATGGAGGGATTAATTCGACTCCGCTCCCAACAACAATTCCAGTTTCAGCACTCGTTTCTACTGCAACCATTGCCTCTCCACCTAGCCATGATTCCAAAGAAAAATTGCTATCAAATCAATCTATAACTGTATTGATTAACGATCTGATAGGCGATCCCATTTCATCTGGTAAAATCACATTGTGCGATATTAAAAAGAATTTTTCAAATGGAAAAGCCCTATTCCAGGTTGCAGATTTATCGATTTGCGAGCTAACTGCCTCGGCTACAGGTTACCAATCCAAAACAATTACGGTCGATCTTCAGCAAAACCGTTCGCCTGCTATTCAATTGGATTATTTTTGCTCATTTCAGTTTTGCGTCTATCAAGACTCCCGCTATACTTCTCCCTGTCCCGGTGCTGAAATCACCCTTTACGAAGGTTTGCTTGCGCCAAGACCTCTCGCTGATTATACGCGTTCTTTTTTTCAACGTATTGGATTTAATGACGCTCAAGAGGTGTATATTTCACGGAATGAAGGCACCCCTATTGTTAACCGCGTTATGCCTGAGCGTTCCTTTTTGCATTCTTCCATTGAAACTCCATTAGGGCTTGGCTTGGGGACGCCACAGGCGAATGACGTGGTGGAAGCGGTTGGTGCTTGTATATGGGAAGAACAGAACCGATTTCGATTTAATGATGCGAGATCACGGTCTGCGCTTTTGCCATTGTCCCCAGTATACGCCAATAAAGTCAGGATTTGGGATGCGTTGTCTCTATCCTCCAATAATCCATTAACCCAGATTTTCATTGAAAGAGTATACCTTATTCGTTCGTCGAACTCTTTTAGTTCTTTCATGACTTTTCCCGATAAGCACGCCAGCGCCCGTTTTGTTCAAACTCTTAAAACCGATAATCGGGGTTTTGCTTCAATTTCAGGATTGAGACCGGCCTTATATTTCGTTCAAGCCCAAAAAGAAAAACTATATAGCGACATCTATGTTATACATCCGTCGTGCGGCGGCGCAAAACTCGCTTTATCTGAAACAAGCCGCGTCCTCGTCCGATCTCGTCTCAAAGGCATCGATGAAATTCAATGTCAGTTTGTTGCCGACGTTTCGGATGTTAGCGTCAGTCTAATTTCGCTCAATCCGGAAAAGAAAAGAATTTACGCCTCCAATAGCGATAGCCGTGGCCATTCAATTTTCGATTCTGTTCCCGTAGGAAAATATCGAATAAATGCGATGCCGCCGCAAGGACTAGGTCTCTCGCCTCTTGTCAAAGACGTTGCTATTAACCAACCGAATCAGACCATAGACATGATTTTTGATTATTGGCCTCAGAAAGCCATTCGTGGGAAAGTTCTCCAAATTGGCTCAAAGCAACCTGTTCCCAATTATGCTGTACAACTTTATGTTGTGAAAAATGGAACCCAGCCAGCCAGTACAACAAAGACGAATGTAAATGGCGTATTCGCATTTCAACCTCTGCCAGTTGGCCAATATATAGTCGATCGTTTTTTCTCTAATTACGATCAAACACTCTATCTTCCTGTTTCCGCACAAGACGCCGATATGGCGGATTACAAAAATCTATTTATATTTTTGAATAGACTCACACCTGGAAATATATCGAATTCTTATCCCCAGAACGTAACTGTCGATGAAGAAAACACGCCCGAAGTCATTCTTTGGGTTGCGCCCTGCCAAGAGACTTGGTTTTCCGGACAAGTGACGGATGAAAAAAACCATCCCATCGCCAATGCAAAACTTTTTTTATATCCCTATCATGATCGCGATTTCGTAACTCAAACTCGGCAAATTGATCCCCGGACCGATAGCCAAGGCCAATTTGAAATTTGTCTTCTAACTAAATCATTTCCCGATGTTTCATCTCAACAATTTATGGGAATTATTTCAGCTATATATGGTCAAGATATTCCTCGCCGTTGGGTGGAAACATCTTATGGTAGTAGACAGACAGAAGATAAATTTATTCCGTTGGCATCTGGTCGTTCCGATGTAAAATTTGTTATTGGCGACCGCGTAAATAATATTCATATTATAGCAACACATGTTTCGAATAAATCAATCGAAGGCCAGTTGTTAACAGAGGATGGGCAACTGCCGGACTCTGCAGAAGTCTTTGCTCTTGAAAATGATTCCAAAATACCAGCTAAGCTAGATTCATCCGGTCATTTTACAATTCAGGGAATATCTAAAGATAGAGTCACCCTTGAAATTACACGCGCTTTTATAAAATCCGATACAGAACTATCAGGCTATACTTATTTTCTCCCTGAAACAGTAGCACTTGAATTCCCTCCAGATAAACAATTAATCTATTTGGAAGTTACTTTGCTAAAAGCCGGTTATTTTGTTGGACAGGTTAAATGTGCTAACCACGCGATGATCGATATCGATGTTATCGCTCTATCGGCATCGGGAGAATCGTATCGGGGAATTATTAACTCAGAAGGCCAATTCATGATTACAGGGTTACCTATAAACGATCTTTACACGGTTGGAGTAAAACTCTATGGGGAAAAATATTTAGAGAAAATATCTGATTTAAAACCTAATTTAACAAATATTTTATTTATTATACAGTAAACAGATGTAGAGTGGGCTTCAAGCGAAGCGCAGCCCGCCAGTTTTTGTCGAAGTGTTTCAGAAAATTAAAGAACAAGCGCAATCCGGGGGGGATCGGTTACGAATGGGCGGGATAATCGATGAGTAGGGGAGCGGTCTTTTCCGGGTAAGAACGGCGTCTACTATAAAGGGAGCCTCTGTGTTATAATCGTCCGAGATCGCGGCGCCGATGGAAAAGAGGCTTTCGGGATAGGACGGGATTCGGGATGAAAAGACTATTCGCCTATATTCTCGCTGCAGCCGCCGCAGGGAGCGGCGTTTTTCCCGTGAGCGTTTGGGGAGCGCAGAACGCAACGGCGGAAGCGTCCGCACCGGGGCAGGAGCGGCAGGACCTGGATTTCGCCGATGGGTTGTATCAGCGGGGAATGTTCGACAGCGCCGCCCGGCAATACGCCGATTTTCTGCGCCAATATCCTCTAAGCAAGCAAAAAGAGGCCGCCTTGTTCCGGCGCGGCGAGTCGTTGTACCAGCACGCGGCGAAATGGAATAAGACCGATCCGCTGCAAGCGAAAATCTTTCTGGTCGAAGCGCGCGGCGCTTTTCAGCAATGGGTGCGGGATTATCCCCAAGGAAGCCGGATTCACGAGGCGCAATTGCGCCTGGGCGAGGTCTCCTACAAAATCGGCGACGCCAAAGGCGCGCTGGAAGCTTTGAACCGAGTCGTCAAAGAGAGCAAGGAGAACACCCTGCTCGAAGCCGCTCTCTTTTACGCCGGACGCAGCCATGAAAACCTGAAGGAATGGAAGGAAGCGGAAAACCGCTACCGCCAGATTCGCGATTCGTTTCCCAAAGGCGAATTCGCCGCCCTCTCCACCTTTCTGCTCGCCGACGTTTTAGGCAAAACTGAACGCTCCCAGGAAGCCGCCGATCTGCTGACCGATTTCTGGGAGAATCCCGGCAAGTACAAAATCCCCGAAGGCTCCTCGCTGGTGGAGGATTCCAAACTGCTCTCCGCACAGATGCTTTATCAACTGGATAAATTCGACGAGGCGTCCAAAGCGTATGAAGCGTTCGTCTCCGCCAATCCCGGCAGCGAGAATACGGCCAAGGCCAAATATGGAGCGGCCTGGGCGGAATACCGGCAGAAGAATTACGAGAAGGCGCTGCAAATCGCCGATACGCTGCAACGGCAGTCGCTACCCGCTGATTTGGCCATCGGCATCATCTTCCTGCAGGGAACGTGTTCCTATCAACAAAAATTATACGACGACGCCATCCTCTATTTCCGCGAAGTAATCGCCGATCCCAAAGCGGGAGAATACCGCGACCGGGCTTGGTATCAACTCGCCTGGTCCTATTATCTTTCCCAAAAATACGAAGCCGCCGCCGCGGAATGCAAGCGCATCCTGCAGCAGGGAGGCGATCCTTCCGCGATGGGCAACGTTCATTTTCTGTTGGGGCAGAGCTGCGCCCAGCAACAAGACTTCGACAACGCCATTTTGGAATTGGATCTGGTTCGGAAGATCAATGCCCAAGGCGAGTATGCGGAGGAATCGCTATATCTCCTGGCGGACCTGCTGTACCGCAAAGAACGGTACGACGAGGCCGGAGAGGCGTTTGAGTCCTACTATCGGGACTATCCTTCCGCTTCCCGCGCCGAAGAAGCGCTGTTATGGGCGAGCAACGCTCGCTTCGCCGCCAAGAATTACGCCAAGGCCGTCGAGAACGCCGACCGATTGTTGAAAGCCTATCCCGAATCGAAAGCGCTACAGGAGGTCTTATACCGCAAGGGATTGGCGCTGTATCAATTGAAAAAGTACGACGAAGCCCTGGCGGCGTTCGACGAGTTGCTCGCCAAAACCGAGGAGGAGAAGAGGAAGCCCGAAGCCCTCTACTGGCAGGCGTATATTTACGAATTGCAAAAGGATCGTGTAAAAGCCTCCGAGAAGTATGGCGTTCTTCTGGAAAATTATCCCTCTTTTCCCAATCGTGACGAGGCGCTGCTGCGCAAGTCGCTCTGCGATTACAAGGAGAAGAAATTCGAAGCCGCCTATGCCGGATTCCAGAATATTTTGGGCGGCGAAAAAGGAAATCAAATTCCCGCCGAAGTGATTTTCTGGATGATTTTTTTCGCGGACGAAAAGGAGAAGCATGAAGAAGCGCTGGCGACCGCTGAGCGCGTCTTGTCCGTCTTTCCCCAGGATTCCTTTCAGGAACGCGCCCTGATCGCCAAGGGCAATCAACTAATAGCATTGAAGAAATGGAAGGAAGCGAATCAAAACGCGGAGGATTTCCTCAAGCGTTTTCCCGAAAGCCTGTTCAAGCCGGAAATATTCTGGAGCCAGGGCATGGCGTTGGAAGGATTGGAGAAATCCAAGGAAGCGTTGGATCTATTGGAAAAAAGCCTCATGGAATTGAACCGGCTAGGCGATCCCGATCCCGTCTTCGCCGCTTCGCTTTATTTGGACCGGGGACGGCTTTTGGAGAAGATGGGAAAGACCAAGGAAGGATTGGAATCCTACCTGCGGGTGGCCATCATTTACGACCACCCGCGTTATACGCCGGAAGCGATGTACCGATCTATCCGCGCCCATTCGTCGCTGGAGGAAAAAGATTCAGCGCAAAAGATGTATAATGAACTCTGCGAACGCTACCCGGATTCCCCGTGGCGCAAGAAAGCGGACGAGGAATTCGGGGCGGCTATGAAGAAGAACGAATGACAATATTGATAGATATAACCTCATGATTCGCGCCGCACGCCGATGGACATATTACGCCGCCGATTTTTCTCCGGCGGCGAAAAAAGGATGGGACCGCCTTTGGCTGGCGGCGCTGGCGTTTTCTGTATTGCTTCATGCGGCGTTCGTCATGGGTTCGCTCTCGTGGAGGGTGTCCGATATCCGCCAGGCGGAAGAGAACGTGGAGACGCTTTTCCGCGTGAAACTCGAAAATCTGGAATCCTTGAATTTCGTCTCCCGCCCCACCCAGTTGACGCTGAGAGAAGAGCGGGAGAGAATCTTGCAGCAAAACATCGCCGCCCTTTCAGACTTGCCTTCCCGCTCGGCGGAGCCGGAAATCGCCGCCCTGGCTGCGGCGCCGGACGCCAATGCTCTTCCCGCCTGGGGAGATCAAACGGATGAAGAGCAATTCGTCAACGACCGGACGGCGAGAAATCTGATAACGTCCAAGGCCAGCGATCGCGCCATCGATCATTTGGCGGATACGGTCGATGAAAAGCCGCTGACGAATGTCGCTGCTCCTCAGCGCATCGCTCTGGCGGGCCGGGGAGGCGGCGCCGGCAGCCGGATCATGGCCGATCTTCCGCCGCCGGCGATGGACTCCGAACCGGCCGTCGCCCGCGAGTTCAAAGCGAATCCGCGAGCGGACCTCGCGCCGCCTGCGCCTGATTTGAACGTTTCCGAGCCTCCAATCGAACTCCCGCCGGTGAACGAGATTCTGCCTTCTCCCAACCTGATGCGCGAAAGCCCCGGCCCAGCGGAATTGCAAAACGAAGAAGAAGCCAAGGAAGAGATAAAAGATCGCTATATCCGTTTCGACGATTTGGTCAGCGTGGAATTGTTCACCTATCGCCATATAGGCGGCGACGGCTATTTTATGATTCGCATCCGCCCCACGACGGCGGATGAACGGTTGCGGGTATTGCCTAAAGATGTGCTTTTCGTTCTGGACGCTTCCCGCAGCATGGGAAACCGCCGGTTGGACGTTATCAAGGATGAAATCGTCAAGATGATGTCCCGGCTTCGTCCCGGCGACCGGTTTAACGTCGTCGGGTTCAAGCAATCCGTCAAGCGCTTCACGGCGGATTTCGACGCCGTGAATGGAGAATCGCTGAAGCAGGCGGAATATTTCGTGCGGCGTCTGGAAGCGTCGGGAAAGACGGATATCTATTCCTCTTTGAATCCGCTAGTGCAGTTGGGGACGGAGCGGGCGCGGCCTTTGATCGTGTTGCTTTACAGTGACGGGCGTCCTACGGTAGGCGTGGTCAATAGCCGCCGCATTATCAACGAACTTACCCGTTTCCGGGGACCGAGCACGTCCATCTTCTGCGTCGGCACGGGATCGGATTTGAACCGTTATCTTTTGGATATGCTGGCGTTTCGCAACCGGGGATTGGTGGCATTCGAGAGCGATCGCAACGCCTTGCCTCCCGTGATGGAATCCGTGTATGGATATATCGAGGATCCGGTGCTGCTTAAAGTAACGGCGACATTCGATACGGTGGATGAAAGAGAAGTTTATCCCAAGGTTCTTCCCGATTTGTACATGAAAGGCGAATTGAAAATCTGGGGACGGCTGCGGGACGAGAAAAAAATCGCATTGCGCTTGGTGGGTGAAGCATTTGACGAACGTAAAGAGATGATCGTCGAACTCGCCGTTCCCGAACGCGATAACGGCACGTATGATATCGCGCGGGACTGGGCGTTTCGAAAAATTTATAATCTTGTCGGTAAAATGGTGGAAGAAGGCGAACGGCCGGAATATTTGCAGGAAATCGAGCAACTCAGCCGAACATACCGCGTAGTAACTCCCTACTCCGAACAGGCTTCCCGTTAAAGGTTTTTTACCGCTCGCCTCGTTAGTATCAAGCCTGAACTTAGGTTCGACAATAATTTACAATCAATCTCTTGACGTTGGTATTATTGATCCGCATAATGAATAGAATATTTTTTCATTGGATTTTTTATTGTATAATTGATTATATGGGAGGAAAAAACAATGAAAAAGGCAGGTTTTACCCTTATCGAATTGCTCATTGTCGTAGCCATTATCGGTATTCTGGCGGCGATCGCCGTGCCGAACTTCTTGAACGCTCAGATCCGCGCCAAAACCGCCCGTTCCTATTCCGACATGAAGAACACCATGACCGGCATCGAGCAGCTGCGTCTGGACAAAGGCGTTTTACTTGTCGACTTTTGGGATGACGACACCTCTTGGGGCCAGGATCGGATGGCGAAAACCTTCAATAACGTTGGTAATGTAGGCGAAGCTTTACGCCGTCAGGCGCATGTTTTGATGCCTTTGACAAGCCCCATTTCCTATATGAGCGCCATTCCCCAAGATCCTTTTGTTCCGAATAATCTAACCGCTGTATCCGGCGGACATTCGGAGCGGTTCGGCATCGAAGGAAACGATGCTTATTATTACGCTGATGAAGATCCCGCAAATCCCAACGGACAGGACCACGGCGGCACCGCTTACGATCCCCCGTTGAAGAAAGGGGATTATATTCTGATGGCCTTTGGTCCCGCCGCTAAAGAGATGTACGGCGGCAGCAATGGCATCCGTTATGGCGTTCCCTACGATTCGTCCAACGGCATCGTCAGCATCGGCGACATCATGATGAAATCGGGCGGCGGCATTGTTACCATCAACAGAGCCGGCGGAAGAAGCTAACTCTCATTTGTAGATTACGCGATAAATACGGGGCGAACAAAACGCCCGCCCCGTATTTTTCTTTTTTTGGGGGGAACGAATTTTCCGTTTTCATTTATTCTTGCATTTCATACATAACCGCCCATACGCTCATGCAGGCGTCGTGGTAGCGTTTTTTCTTCTTGGGGATCGTACTTTTCAAACTTTCGTATTTCATCTCGAAGATATATTTCGACAAAGTACTGGCGACGTGAATGGCCGGTATCACGGCGTAATAGCGGTAATCCCCTTGCTCGTCCTTGACGATCTCCGCATCGGGAAACAGTTCTTTGATAGCGCCCGCCTCCCGCGCCCGCACTAGGCGCATATCGGGATTTTCCCGGCAATAGACGATGGAAATAAACGCTCGGCTGGTGAATACCCACATGATCTTATAGTCGTTTTCTTGAGGAATACTCCCGCTTTTCAATCCAATCCAGAAAGCATCGCCCTGGCCCATAAATGGCTTTGAAAATCAATTAACGCATCCAGAAACGCGATTTGGGCCTTCTCTTTGTCGCCGTTTTCATTATATCCCAGCAATTTCAAGTAATTCTTTCGGCGTTTTCGGTCGCTGGGAGTAATAATCGGAGAAAAAGCGGGTATACTCATTACCCCGTATCGACGGGCGAAACTTATATTCTCTTTGAAACAAATAGTATGATAACTCGTTCAAATTATTTTACTTAATAAGATATGATTTAAAAAGAGAACGCCTATCTTCAGCATTCATGCTCCGTGAAAGAAGATTATCATAAATGAAAATACAGGAACAGAGTAAACGATGCTCGCCGCCTGTATTTCTCATCAATAAAGAGAGAACGATTTCAGAAAAATGAGGTTAGCGATTCCGAAAATTTATTTATTTAGGCGGCGTAAGAATAGGAAGGCGGGAATATGCAGGTTTATTCTCATAAGTATTTGATTTATGGGAGGATAAATAGATGTTAATAAGTATATGTTTTTTAGGCGATTTCCTATCTGATTGATTATTCAAACCTTATCAAGTAAAAATGAGGCGTAAAGCTGGAAATAAGTAAGTAACTTTATCGTTAAGAATGGGTTAGGCTGTAGATACTATAAGCATTGGCAAAAGTAAAGAAAAAAAATAAAAAAAAATTTTACGGTTATCTAACGTTCTTTCTCTTGTCGAGTTAACTTCGCCCGAATTGGGGGCGGGATAGCGGCGAAAATCAAGAATGGTATTGCGCCAAAAGGCAGAAAATGGTAAAACTATTCACAGGAAATGGGAATCATAAGATAATAAAAATCAACGTGTTGTTGATAAGCTGTGGATATCCCTGTGGATGAATTGTTAGTATCCAATTTGCCCTTGGGAAAGGCGGAAAATAATCGTTTGTTAGCGTTGAATTTAGATGTCTTTGGGAAGAGCCGGGGATCGTTTTTATCTTGGATTGGAGCCTGTGGAATAGGACAAGCGCGGCGGGTATTTGTTAATGGGATTCGGATGGATACGTATTCGCAATGTGAAATTTGAGGTTTGTATGCCCATACCTGCTGACAACGGGTTGGGAAGGAGGATGAATATTTGACATGGTTGTAATGTCATCTGCAATGAAAATGACGAACTCGAATGACGAGCTCGCGTTGTGGCGCAAAGCCCAAAACGCCCTGCGCGGGGTAATCGCGGAAGACGAAATTGAGGATTGGTTTGAAGATGCGCGAGTGTTGGATTGTTTTGACGGCAATGTCATCCTGGGAATCCCCAGCGGATACCGAAGGGAATACATCGAGAAAAATTATATCTCTATGCTCAGCGATATTTTTTCGTCGCTATTGAACTGCCGCGCCGGCGTGGAAATCCGGATTACGGATTCTATCTCGCGGTATGAAGTAGAGGACGAATTGTCCGAGAAAATAGTTGTCGTTGAGGATAAGACGCTTCAATTCGAGCCTCTCAATGGAAATTACACATTCGATAACTACGTTGTGGGCGCCTGCAATAAGATGGCCGACGCGGCGGCGCAGGCGGTGGCGAAAGCTCCCGCCCAATCCTACAATCCGCTTTTCGTTTATGGAGGAGTTGGTTTAGGAAAAACGCATTTGATGCAGGCGATCGGAAACGAAGCGTTGCGGCAATATCCCCAAAAGCGGGTGGCGTACCTTTCGGCGGAGCAATTCGTCAATGTCTTCATCGACGCCATCAAGAAAAACGATCGTCTCTCTTTTCAATCGACGTTCCGCAATATGGATATCTTGCTAATCGACGATATTCAATTTTTAGCGGGAAAAGAGTCCACCCAGGAAGAATTTTTCCACACTTTCAACGCGTTGCACAACCGCCGCAAACAAATCGTGATCTCCAGCGATCGTCCGCCCAAGGATATCCCCACCATCGAAGAGCGCCTGCGTTCACGGTTCGAATGGGGCTTGATCGTAGATATCGCCCCGCCCGATTTCGAATTGCGCATGGCCATTCTGCGCAAGAAATGCGAAACGGTGGATATGAACATCCCCGACGATGTGCTGGAGTTCGTCGCCAGTAAAATCCGTTTTTCCATCCGGGAACTGGAAGGCGCGTTATCGAAAATAACCGCCTTCGCCCAATTCAATAACGAAAACCTGGATGTAGAGACGGCGGGAAGAGTATTAGGCGGGATCTTCGACCGTCCGGCCAAAGAGATCACGATCGAAAAAATCCAGCGCAAAGTGGCGGATTATTTTAATATCAAGCCTTCGGACATCATCGGTAAGAACCGCTCCCGCTCCATCGCCCGGCCGCGCCAGATCGCCATGTTTCTCAGCCGCAAACTGACGCAGCATTCTTTCCCGGAGATCGGAACCTTCTTCGGCAATAAAGACCATACGACCGTGCTCTTCGCGTGCAATAAGATCGAAAAAGAGATGGATCGCGATCCCAAAGTGCGCTGCGCCGTCGAACAAATCAAAGATACGATTTCATTGATTAAATAATCTATACGGGGCATAAGATCCAGGGGCCGCGCTTCTCAGAAATGGGAAGCGCGGTTTTTCTTGAAGAGCTGATGCGGCCGGGATTTGGCGGTTAGAAAGGGGCGGAGATAATACCGTTTACCGTTTGATATGAGGCATTTGCCAACATCATGAATGGGAGGGCGAGGCTCAATGTCATTAAGTTAAGGTTTAGATCATTTTTTTATCAAAGAGAGATAAATGCAAAACATCTTGAAATTATTAGTCTTAGACAACCCCCTCCCAACCTCCCCCAACTTGGGGGAGGAGAAATGTTACCTTAACTTAATGACATTGGGGCGAGGCTCCCGCCGAACCGTATAGATCCAATGATTCGCCAGGAGGCGCAT
Organism: Candidatus Omnitrophota bacterium; assembly: GCA_040755155.1. Classification (NCBI taxonomy): domain Bacteria; kingdom Pseudomonadati; phylum Candidatus Omnitrophota; species Candidatus Omnitrophota bacterium. The sequence goes on from JBFMBP010000035.1 coordinate 21,645, forward strand.
CCTCTCATCTTTTGAAACAAGAACAAAATAAAAATATTCTAATCCGAAGTTCCCCACCTCAAAAGTCATAAGTATATAATACTCTGGGAGATAAGCCCAAACGAGAGGTTGATTACTGGGTACAAAAGACGGGTGGCAAGGGGAAAGGTATTTTCTGCCCTTGATTTATCTGAGTTTAATTCAAGGGCAAAAACGACTTTGCCCTTGCCGCCCCGCCAAATATTAACTTCATTTTTTAGGTTTCATAGGTGAAAACTATCTTTATATCGACGCCGCGACTCTCGCTTCCCTTGGGGCGTCGGCGTGTATAGCCATATAATCGTTAATATTCATAAAATCAGCGAGAACAATCAAACAGTAGAATATTTGATGGGTTGAACGATGCGACCCATCCTACGATTTGACAAGCATTGTTAGGAGTTTTTAACATGACCCAATTTCCGCGAATGGCGGTTGCCATTCAGCAATTCGATCGAACGAAAGTGCAATCCACAGATGCCGCCCTGGCGCAGACTTTCGCCGAGGCGGAATTCTCTACTTTGCCCCTGCAAGGGAAAAAGATCGCCGTCGCCGTTGGCAGCCGCGGCATTTCTTCCATCGCCGCTATTGTTAAAAATACGGTGGAAACTTTGAAGCGGGCGGGCGCGATTCCCTTCGTCATCCCCGCGATGGGTTCGCATGGCGGCGGGACGGAAGCGGGGCAGGCGGGTCTCTTGGCGAATTACGGCGTTGCTTCCGATCGCATCGGCGCGCCTGTGGACGCCTCCCTCGAAACTGTCCCTTTAGGCGAAACGCCCGATGGCGTCCCCGTGTATATCGCCCGCTCCGCCTGGCAAGCGGACGGCGTAATCTTAATCAACCGCATCAAGCCGCATACGGATTTTCACGGCGATTTCGAAAGCGGCCTCATGAAGATGATCGCCATCGGACTCGGCAAGATTCACGGCGCTAACGCCTTCCACAGCCGCACCCATCTTTTTCCCTCCAGCGAGATGATTCGATCCATCGCTCGCGTCGTCCTGGCGCAGGGGAAAGTGCTCGGCGGCGTCGCCATTTTGGAAAACGCTTATCACGAAACCGCCCGCTTGGAATGGGTTCCCGCCTCGCGCATGGAGGAGCGGGAAAAAGTCCTGCTTCCCGAAGCCAAAAAACTAATGCCGTCGCTGCCGGTGGAGAAAGCGGATATTTTGCTCATCGACGAAATCGGCAAAAACATCAGCGGCACCGGCCTCGATCCCAACATCACCGGACGATGCTACCGCCTCAATTCCGTCTGGCAGGAGAAGCCCGACATCACCCGCATCGTAGCGCTGGATTTAACCGACGACTCGCACGGAAACGCCGTCGGCATCGGCTTGACCGATTTCTGCCATCGCCGCATTGTAGATAAGATGGACCGCATGGCGACCTATCTCAACGCCATCATCTCCCGTAACACGCCCAACGCCGCCATTCCTATGTATTACGATAATAGCCGCGAGCTATTGGAGCATGTCATGCTCTCCATAGGCGAGAGCGTGCGCCCGGAACAGATGCGGCTCTTGCGCATTCGCAATACGCTTGATATCGAACGGATTCTAGTCTCCGAAGCCTTGGTTCCCGAATTGCGGAATCATCCGCAGATCGCTTCTCTTTCGGAATTGCGGGAAATGGAATTCGATTCCCGCGGCGATTTGATCGAACTGCGCCGCATGAATTTTTAAAAAGAAGCGGGGAGTGAATGGTGGTGGGCTACGCTTCGCTTTTAGCCCACCCTACTAATAGGATTGATCGAAAAAATGGATAACGCCGCCAACGCCCAGCCGCCCATTCCCGCTTTCCGCGAACCGCCGCAAAGTCTACTTTCGTCCTTGCGCTTTTTGGGGCCGGGATTCATCCTCTCGGCGTCCATCGTCGGCTCCGGCGAATTGATTATGACCACAACGCTGGGCGCCAAGGCGGGCTTCGTTCTGTTGTGGGTGATTCTTTTGGGATGCCTGGCCAAGGTAGCGGTGCAATTGGAATACGGCCGCTATTGCATCAGCCACGGACGCCCCTCGTTTCAAGCCTGGAATTCCTCGCCCGGCTTCAAACTCTTAGGCGTCCATTGGACGATGATCGTCACGCTGTTCTTTCTCATCGCCACCTTCGCGGGACAGGCGGGCGTTCTGGGTGGTTCGGCGCAAGTGGCGGCGTATGTTTTTCCCACTATTCCTTTATGGGTATGGATTATAGCCATCGCTATTACGCTTTCTTTGCTGGTATTTCATGGCCAATACGGCCCGGTGGAATTCGTAGCGGCGGCGCTCAACTTCATTTTCATATCGACGATTCTCTATTGCGTCGCGTCGATCCAAACGACGCCTTACGCTTTCTCTCTCGCTGATTTGGGACAGGGACTTTCTTTCCGCTTGCCCGCTGGAACCATGCCCTTCGCCGTAGCAGCTTTCGGCATCACCGGCGTCGCTTCCGGCGAAATCTGCATGTATCCCTATTGGTGCATCGAAAAGGGCTATGCCGCCTGGACCGGCCCGCGCGACGGTTCGCCCGAATGGACGCGGCGCGCTAAAGGCTGGATCCGCGTCATGAACGTGGACGCCGCCGCCTCGCTGATCGTCTATACTCTCGCCACCTGCGCATTTTACATCCTGGGAGCGTCAGTGCTGCGCAATCAGCCCAAACTCGCCGACGGCAACGAATTCGTCCTGCAACTCTCCAGCATCTTCACGGAAGTGCTAGGGCCGGGTGCCCGCGGCGTTTTCATGCTCGGCGCTTTTACGGTGCTCTTCTCCACCATCTTCGCCAATACGGCGGGATTTTCTCGCTTGTGGACCGACATGTTCGCCGTCTGCGGCCTGTTCAACGTCGAAGATCGAAAAAGCCGCCTGCTTTCCATCTTCGTCATGGCCTGGATTTTCCCCGCCGTGTGCGGATTGATTTACTTGACAGTGCAAAAATTGCTCATCCTGATTGTCTTCATGGGCATCATCAATTCCCTCTTCCTGCTAGTCGTCGCCTGGCAGGGAATCGTCTTCCGTTATTATTACACCTACGAAGAATTGAAGCCGTCGCGCGCCTATGATATTGCGCTATGGGTAAGCATTCTATCCATCGCCTTCATGGCCTGGCGGGCGTTTATGGCGATATTTCAATAAATCGTATTTTACGCGTGGGAGCGCGGGCGTCCCGCCCGCAAATGGGTAGAATGGTTCTTTTCTTCTTCCAGAATCTCGTCCCAGATCATTTCGAATACGTTTTGCAGTTCTTTTTGGGCTTCCAAAGGAGTTTTTCCCAACGCATGACAACCTGGAATGGCGGGAATATGGGCGACGAAAGCGCCAATGCCGTCAGGACGGATTACTATCGTATAATCTTCATAGTTCACGATCCTTACCTCTTCGTTTTGTTTGTTATCATATCGAATTTCTCCCCAAAATTTATGGCTTCTGCAAATAATTTTATTGCTATTCGTTGAGCGTATACCAAAAAAATATTGATGGTTGATAATATAATACCAACATGCATTGAGATTGTTGTTTTCAAAATTCCTCTCCCAAGATTGGGAGAGGTTAGGTGAGGGTTGATATTATTAGGCTTATATTTCCCTCTCCCTAACCCTCTCTAAAAGGGCGAGGGAATTTATAAGCTGCAATTTTAACGCAGATTGGTATAATAGATTAAGAAAAAATACTCTTGACATGTATCCACAAAACGTGTACATATAAATTAAGGAATTCGAATGGGACGAAAATAAAAACCGCGCCAACATAGAGAAGCATGGCATCGACTTCAAAATGGCGGCGGGAGTGTTTTTATAGGAACATAGGATCAAAAAAATCTCCCTCTGCCGATGAAGATCGATGGCTGGCAACGGGAATTTTTGAAAGAAGACGTATCACCGTCGTTTTCACGATGCGGAAAGGAAGATGGCGGATCATTTCGGCGAGAAGGTCGCGGAGAAATGAATGAGAAGCGGCAAAAAGAAAAAATCGTCCGCATGAGTTCGGAAGAAATCAAACAGGCGCATCGCCGGGGCGACTTCGGCGAAACCGACTGGAAGCGTTTGGACGCCATGACGGATAAAGAGTTAGAAGAGGCGGTTTCGAACGATCCTGACGCCGCCCCACTGGTTGATCCCTCATTTTGGCAAGACGCCAAAGTAGTTATGCCTGAATCGAAAATGGACATCCATATCAGGCTCGATCCCGATATCGTGGCTTTTTTCAAGAAAGGCGGGCCAGGCTATCAAACCCGGATGAACGCCGTCTTGCGTACCTACGTCGAAGCTCATAGAGATGAACATTCATGAAAATGCAGTTGATGGTTCCGAGCGAAATCCCGCCCAAATATCCCTTTTCCTCTTTGAATCTATGATCCATTATCGGGAAATCAAAACAGTCTGTTTTCAGTATATGGCTAGAAATTGCATAAAAGCATTACTCCAGGGAAAGATGAGCGGCAGGCTCGTCTTTCCCTTCGGCAAGAATGCGAAGAATTTACGAGGCAGCTGTTTTCAAAAAATCGTCCACTGATCGACGCTGGTCAGCTGCCCAAATGCCCAAGCGACGACATTATCGAGCAATTTGACGCCGTTGGCGTTCAACAGAGCTAAGGTTCGAGTTCCTGGAACTCCACCGTAATCGGCGACTGGATTAACGTCGGAATAGCCAAGGAATACCCAGTTTGCCTGGCTTGTTCCGCCATTATCAAGGCTAGTCCCCTTTTCAACGACAATCAAAATCGGAACATTTTCAGGAAGTTCAGCGCCGGAAGCCGATTCATCGATTGATGTCGGCAACACTGCCAGTACTTCGCCCACTCCGTGCAGGAGGTCTGGATTGGTCACGGTCCCAAAGGTTGCCACTGCCGGTTTGCCCGTAGCTTCATCATTGATGGTGACGATAAACTCAGCGGGAAGCCCCTGGGCGATGGGATGATTCGTATTCACAAACTTGATAGTGGAATCCAAATTGGAAGCCCCTCCGGTGAAGGAGGACTGGCCGTTAGTCAAACCCATATCGTCCAACAAATAAAATTCCGTGCAGATAACCGGTTTTTTTGAATTTTTGTAATCCGCGGCGATGGAACCGGAGCCTAACGCTTCCGAGATAAAAATCAAATCATTGGCCGCTTGTACATCGGCGGGGACGTCGCTGGCGGAGTTGTAGATATTGACCAGATGCCCCAGATCCTTTTCCAAATGAAGAACCAGCCATTGCAAACCAGGTTCCATATCGGCCATGGTTTCCAGAAGAAATTCTTTGTCTTCGGGATAGTTGATGGGATCCTCCCCCATCAAAAACAGGGTAGTCGGTATGAGTAATGCGATGTTGGAGCACCATCCACATTGTTGGAAACTGAGCGATAGAATTACGGCAATTAAAATTCGCAAAAAAACTTTCACGGTCTTCTCCTCCTTCTTTGTACGTGTTTCTCTAGTATTCATTCGCTAGATCAAACGATCTTCACTATACCGGATTCAAAACCACTTTCAACGGATAATTCTTAATTTTTTATTCTCAATTTTTGGATTATCCCAAATGAGGATAGATCTAATCGCGCATCAAACCGCTGCGTCTAAACAATAAAGCGCATTTATGAATATGGATACTCGAATTTAAATTATTTGACAGCTCGAACCGTATAGTTTATGCTTGCCGATAAGATCGTTGGATTGCCACCTCGATGGCGGCTCCCTTGAGGTTCCAGGTATGGTTGCGCTTCGTTTCAATCACATCGCGCCGCATTTCTTTTCCTCGGATGTTGCGCGTTCGAAAGAGTTCTACGAAGGCGTCTTGGGCTTTTCACTTGACTATAGCAATGGCGAGCCGCCCTCTTACATAGTCATGCGCCGCGACGATGTCTATTTGCACTTGAGTTGTCCCGGTCCCTACGGAGTTCCGAAAAACGCTGGAGCCGCGTTCGTCGCCGTCGCCGGCGTGGAATCTTTATGGGAGCAAGCGAGCGCTTGGCCTAAATGCATAGCGGATCCATTGAAGGATGCGGACTACGGCGGCGGAGTTCGGTTCAAGGCGTTCGCCGTGCAAGATCCAGACGGGAATCTGCTGCGTATCGGCGAGCCGCTGCCTTATCGCTAATGGCATTTGCGCGCATCTATCTCAAACTAAAACTCACCGATCTTTTCTTTTCACCGATCGAGGAATTCACGCCGCTGGGAGATGGATGCGGCAACGGGCGCCTTGGTTAGGCTCGCTATCCACGTCGATCCACCCTTGATGGTCTTTAATAATACCGAACGCGCTAGCCAGGCTTAATCCGGTTCCCTCCCCTACTTCTTTCGTTGTATAGAACGGATCGAAGATGCGGCTCAAATCGTCTTTGGATATGCCGATCCCATCGTCTTGGATGGCGATGACGACATGCGGCCCTGCTTTGATGTCCGTATTGATTTGCGCCAATTGGGGGTCGATCGACTCCAAGGCGGTTTCTACATGAATATGCCCCGGTGATGACGGATTCTGCGCCAACGTTTTTTCGATGGCGTCTTTGGCGTTCATGAGAATATTCATCAATACGATTTTCAAACGGACGGAATCTACGGATACGTCCGGCAGACCGTCCGATAGATTCAGCGTGATGGTTATGCCCGGCCGGACGTTTTGCCGGAATAACTCGTAGATCTCCGTAACGATGGGATTAATCTGCGCCGGTTCGCGGTTGATTTTGGAGATGCGGCTGAAATACAGCAGTTCTTTCACCAGTTCCGAAGCGCGGTTGGCGGCTTTCAAGGAATTCTCGACGTATTTGGTTATGTCCTGATGGTTCCGGTTTTGAATCATCGTCAGATTGCCGATCACGCCCGTCAGGAGATTGTTGAACTCGTGAGCCGCCCCTCCCGCCAATCGGCTTATCGCCTCCAGCCGCTGCGAATACTGGATATGCTGCTCGATGAACTGTTGTACGCTTCGTTGTTTGTCTTCAATGAGATCGTATTTTTTTTGCAGAAGGGCGAAACCCAAGTAACCCGCCATGAGGGGAACACCCGCCGCCGCCGCTGGATAATCGATCCCAACATCGATTCCATATCGAAGAAATAGCAGCAACAGCGCATAGTAAACGAATTGCGCCGCCGCGTCGCGCCGATCGTTCCATACCGATATCCGAATCATGTGAGCGGCGCATAATACCGGTAGAATCAGGAGTCGCGGATTATAAAAACCGATGAATAAACAAACCAATGCGGGACTAGAGAAGGAGACATATTTCTTGACGGCGGAAGAGCCGCGTTCGTACAAATAAAACACGGATTCCAGAACAGCGAATATCATGATGAAAACAACGGCGTCGATATTCGCTTTTGCGCTTAACAAGACGGCGATGGCGGCTTGATAAATGCAGAATTTAGCCCATTCCGGCCAAAATTTCCGATTGGTAATCGTCATCCGATCCCGCGCGAAAAAATAAAGCAGCAAACACCACCATGATAAAGACAGTATCATTCCCAACGCCAAAATCCGCAAAAAAAGGGGTTGCGCGAATTGAATACCATCTAAACTTAAATGGATATCTTGGTCTGGCGGAAAGACAAAGAGAAATTCCTTGACCTCCGGTATATCGAACTGTTCGTTTCCTGGTTTCCCTTTGGGGAAATAATTTCGATTTAAGGTAAATATTGATAACGGAAGATTGATTGTCTGCCAGATATTGGATTCCAAATGAATTACTTGCTGCCAATTTTCCGGAATAGGATTGGCGGGTGTTTCCGCCTCGGCGAACATAACGGGAAATGTCAATGGAGGCCCATTGTTTCTAATTTGGAAAACTACCGTATCGCGAGCGGTTAAAAAATTCTTTTTGAAAATACTCTTACTAACTCCCGACCACCCGCCGCCGGATTTTTTCGCAATCGAAAGCAATCGTTGGCCTGGAATCTCATCATCCTCTAGGATTTCCAATTGCGGCGTACCCGCTGCGCCTTGTCCCCACGTATAAATCGAACTTTCCAATCCCAAGGCTTCGATATTCGGATCGAAAAAAGGGAGAATTTCCTTTTCTCTCATCCATACGCGATAGATCAACGCCGACTCGCTCAAGAAGAAGAGTCCGATGGAAACAGCGAACAGTAATTTCGAAATATGGCGGCCCAATTAACGATGATTGCAGAATCTCTATTCGGGTTTTCCACTAAATAGAGCTGCTCCCCTTGCTTTTAGATGTTCTGATCGACTTACTATCGAACTCCTTAAAACTCCGGTTTACTATTTGCAATCAATATAGCCCAAATTCAAAGCATCTAATCATTACATATTCAACAAAATCCATCCATTTTTGACGGAACGGCAAAAAGTCTTTTTTTTGTGGTGTGGGCTTCAAGCCTGCACAAGATATACCGCAGGCAATATGCCTGCACCACAATAGGTAGTCACCCGATTGCATCATCAATACTTTTTGCAGGATTGTCATTTTTTCATTAAACCAACACCAATAGAATCGATTGTTTTATTAAGTATATTCTTTTTCTTGAGCAGAGGGAATGAATGGGGGATATTTGCGGGAAGAGATGTTTTGGCGAGGTTGGGATTCTCTATCGAGTTATTCTTGTTGGATGTTGATATATCGCGGGATTTCATAACGATCTTATTGCCTATTTCTTCATTCCTGACTTCGCACCAAATTGGTCATGATAATTTAATGGTTTGATTTCTAAGGGATTAGGATTCTGAAAACATTGTAATTTGGTTGTTGCAAGTCTAAAATGGAATTGACGCATACCATTTACGAATTGCAATACCTCCTTCCCGAATCACAAGAAAAAAAGGGCCTTATCTTGAATATGGATCAGGATCAAAAAATCCTTTTCGAAGCCATTCACGAAATCTAGGGTGTTGCAAGTGCGAAGTCAGGAAAAAAAAGAATAGCAAAATTCAAACAAATTGTATATGCTGAAAGAGAAAGTATTGAGTCCGGCCAGCAGACGGAATAGCATTTTTCGGAGGCGGCGCCATGAAAAGATTCTATTTTCCCATCCTATTCGCGTATGTTCTATTCACCATCACGAACAACCGCAACGCCATGGGAGAAGTTCCTTTTGAATCCATCCTCATTGACGGCGCGCTGCCCAGAGCTTATCAAACAGCTATCGCCGATATCAATAACGACGGGCGTCCCGACATCGCCGCCGTGGGGGAAGGAGGAAACTCATTCGCCGCTTGGTATGAAAATCCTTCCTGGAAGCGCCGCATCATCACGAGCCAAGAAACCAAGAATCACATCGATTTCGCCCTCTACGACCTGGACGGAGACGGCGGCTTGGAAATGGCGCTGGCTTCGGAATTCAATCTCAATGATACCGCGAAAGGCGGAATCGTCAGTTGGCTGCATCGCCGTCCCGACATCGACGCTCCTTGGGAAGTTCATCCTATCCACGCCGAACCGACGGCGCATCGATTGCGCTGGATAGACCTGGACGGCGACGGACGCAAGGAATTGATTAACGCCCCCGTGGCGGGAAAGGGCGCTTCCGGCCCCAATTTCGACCAAGCGCCGGTGCGTCTGCTCGCTTACGCCATCCCCTCTAATTTGAAGGAATCTCCCTGGGAAATGCGGACGCTCGACGCTTCTTTGCGCTTGCTCCACGGCCTCGCCATCGCCGATTTCGACCGCGATGAACGCGAAGATATTCTGACCGCCAGTCTTGAAGGCGTAACGGTGTTTTGCTTTTTCGGCAAGGGAAAAGATAACGCTCTGCAAAAACGTCTGGTTTGCGCCGGAAAACCAGCGAACGGCGGACGCTCTGGATCCAGCGAAGTCGCATTGGGGAAATTCCGCGATGGGAAACCTTTCCTGGCGACTATCGATCCCTGGCATGGAAACGAATTGGCGGTTTATATTCCGGTTGATAGCAAAGAAAAAGAAGCCTGGCCGCGCCAGAGAATCGACGATTCCTTCGTTGGCGGCCACGCCCTGGCCTGCGCCGATTTCGACGGTGACGGCGATGATGAAATCATCGCTGGATATCGGGGCGAAGGCTATGCGATTTATCTTTACGATTTCGCCGATGGAGATTGGAAACGCAGCGCCGTCAGCCATAGCGTCGCCGTTCAAGGCTTCGCTGTTGGCGATGTAAACGGAGACGGCCTGTCCGACTTCGCCGCCGCCGGCGGTACGACAAATAATGTTATGCTGTTTCTCAATCGCCGGAAACCGTGAATCTATCGCACAAATTCAAGGGCGGATAAAGCCTTGCCCTTGCCACCCGCCTCAAACTATAAGAAAGGATGAGCGCTTTTGTCCGAGATTTGGGTCCCGCTGGGAAAATTGCTCACGCCCCAGCTTCAGCAGAATCTTTCCTATTTGGAATTCATGATTCCCGAATTGCATCAACTCGCGCAAAACGCCTTGGCGTCCGAAGCGCTGCTTTTTCAGAACCAGGAGGGTTTAATCCGTTGCCGCACAGACGCGGATCCGCCGCAATGGATCTTCGGCGGCGAGAATTCCGCCAAAGAATTGGAACGGATTCGGGAGAAAATTCAAAGCGCGATCAAGGGCGCCTCGCTCGTCATCCTGGCGGGCTCCGCCGCTGGATACGCCATTGCGGAAATCATCCCCGCCATACTAAGCGATTCCTCTCTACGCGTCGTAGCCGTCGAACCTTCCGCCGCGCGTATCCGCGCCTATCTGACGCTGCTGGATGCGCGGACGGCGCTCGATACAGGACGGCTTCATTTCGTCGTAGGGGAGATGAGCGTCAAGGGATTGATCGAGGCCATCCGCCCCTTCCATCTTTGGGAATATGAAAACGTTTCCCTCTATCGCTCTCCGGAAATCGCGGAGATAAGCGAAGGCGAATTTGAGGAGCATTATCGAAAAGAATGCGAAATAGCCCGCGCCCAACGCTTCGCCGTCCTCGCTTCCATGAATCCAGTCTCTCATGAATCGGGGCGAACCATCGAGCGCGTTCTGCTGCTCAATTGCTGGCCAGGCGCGCCGGGAGAAGCTCACATCCAAGCGATTCACCGCGCTTTGCAAGCCCGCGGCGTCAAAAGCGCCGTCCTGCCCTTCAACCGCTACCGCATCGAAGGGCAGGGCGACGAATACCGGCGGCTGATGGAGCCGCGCCTGCTCGACGCGCTGGAAAAAACTCGGCCCGATTTGATCGTTAGTTACGGCTATCACGGCCATCAACTGGCGCAGCGCGATCTCTTTGCAGCGTCTGGCGCCGTCTGGCTGCAAACCGTTTCCAATATCGCCTATTACGATACGGAGTTTTATCACGCAGAACATACGGCGTTGATCGACCGTCATCTGATCTCTATCTTCGCCCGTCGCGGGGCGCCCCATCCCTTCTTCGCGCCGTTGATGGCGGATTACGCCTCTCCGCGTCCTATGCCTACTAACCGGCAGTTTCCTATCGTCTTCGTAGGCAATTCGCTCGGCCTCTCGCCCCAAGCGGCGTCGGAATTTTTCAACCGCTGGCGGGGACGCGACGGCCTGCTGGACTATATTAAAAGAGCGGAAACTGCATTGAGCGCATTCGATCCCGATATCAATCTTTATCAAACCATGAGCGCCGAACCGCCGCCGCAAATCGGCGGGTTGGAAGAGGAATACGCCGTCTTCCGTTATTTGCTTTGCCAGGGTTCCGCCGCCCGCCGCCGCCGGTTGCTGGAGCGCATCGCTCCGTTGGGATTGGTTCTCTTCGGCGGCGATTGGGCGAACTATCTGCCGCCTGATTCCCCTTTGCGCGGCTGTCTGCGCGGCCATTTGCCGTTGCGCGACGAGCCGAAAATCTTTTCCCACGGGCATATCTTCGTCAATATCCATTCCGTCGGCCATGTTACCGGCCCCAATATGCGCTTCTTCAATGCGGCGGGCATGGGTGGATTTCAAATCAGCGACGGCCCGGAATTCGGCGTTTACTACGAACCGGATTCGGAAATGATATACTATCGCACGGAATCGGAGTTCGCGGAGCGCGTCCGCTATTATCTGGCGCATCCTCAAGAGGCGGACGAAATCCGCGAACGCGCCCGTCTTCGCACCCTGCGGGATTGGACCTATCAACGTTGGATCGATTGGGTTTGTGGCGAGATCGGCCTGCAAGCGCCGCCCATCCGCCAAAAGGAAACCTTATGACCTGGCTTCCTTTATCCGAAAAACATCATCGAAACTTCATCGAGAACCTCGACGAGATGAAGCGCTGGCGTCCAGGGCTGTTCGAAGAGATCGGCGACCTGCGGCCTTATATGGACGATTTGGAAATATTGGAGGATGGGGATGCCTTGCGCGGCGTCCGAATAAAGGAAACTCGCGGCGCGCGGATATTTTTCCCTCCTGAACAGGCGGAACATATGCTCAAGCGCCAACGTCTCGTTGTTGAAGGCAACTTGCAGCGCGGCGTGCGTCTGCAGATTCTCGCCGGGATCGGCGTTGGTCACGCCGTTCTTCATGGCCATGAGCTTCTGGATCTGCATCCCCGAGCCGCCTTCGCCGTCTTCGAATCTAACCCCCTGCGTTGGGCGGCTTTTCTATCTCTATTTTCATTGGATGAAATTTTTCGAAACCAGCGGCTTTTTCTCTTTGGCGGAAACAATGCCTGGCGGCGCATGGTTAGGTTTATACACGAAGAATACATTTATCTGCTGCCGCCAAACGAATACGCCTACGCCTTGGGCCTTCTGCCCGCCGATGCGGAAGAGGCGTCGCGCTATATCGCCGAGGGCAAAGAATCCGCCCAAGCCATTGGGGAATATTCCGCCCGCTTCGAAACTGTCGCGGAGCATTTTCTGGAAAGCATGGCCCAGCCGCTGGAGGCGCCGCCGCGTTCGGCGTGGTGTTGCGCGCCTCGCGAGGCCTATATCCATTTCCCGCTGGCGCAGGCCTTCATGCGGGGATTCTCCCAATGCGGCCTAGACGCGTCGCTCGATCCATTCGATCAAAGCTTCACGACGAATTTTCGCGTCGTAGGACATCTCTTCGAAAAAATTCCCGATTTAATCTTCGCCATCAACACGCCGCCGGGCGACCTCTTGCAAGACATCGGGATTGCGCCGCAGGCCGTCCAATCCTTCCAGCGCCCCCGCGTCTGCTGGATGGTCGACGATACGGCTCTCTACGAAGACGAAAAAAACATAGAACCATTGCCGCCCAACGATTACGTTCTCTGCATCGACCGCACTTATCTGTCTCATCTCGCCCAGCGGACTATAAACGCCCATTTTCTGCCCCCCGCCGCCATGTTCGAGAAGCCGGGCGCTGCGCGTCCCGAATTCGCAGCTCCGATTTCCTACGTCGGTTCCCTGCCCCATGTCCGTCCCTATCTCGAACCGCTGCCGCTCGTTTGCCGTGAGATGATCCAGCGCGTGGAGCAGGAACGCAGCCGCGACTATTCGCTATCGTTCAACGCTCATTTTCAGCGGCTCGATCCCCGTGCGGACGACCGCCAAGCGCTCGCCGCCGCCGCTCGCGCTTTCTGCGCCACGACGCAAAAAGGCTTTCGAACCGAACCGGCGATGGCGGAATATTTCCTCTATAACGCCGCCACTTATTACAAACGCAAACGCATTGTTTTAGCGCTTCTGCCCCTCGGCTTGAAAATCTTCGGGCCGGATTCGTGGCTGGCGGAACTGCCCTCATCTTACCAATACCGTTACGGCGGATTCATTGCCAGCGGCGACTTGGCGGATTGCTACGCTTCCGCTCGCCTCAGCCTGAATATCCATAGCCATCAATGCCCCACCTGCCTCAATCCCCGCGATTTCGACGCTTCGATGGCGGGAAGCGTGGTTCTCGGCGATTGGGTGGAGGACGCGGATCGCGGATTATTGCAGCCGGGAAAAGAAATGCTAACCTTTCATTCGGAAGAGGAAGCCGTCGAAACCGCAAGGCGTAATTTGGCTAATGTCAGCGCCCTCGATGAAATTCGGCAATGCGGGCGGAAACGAATTTTAAGGGAGCATACTTACGCCCATCGCGCCCAGAGCGTTTTGCAAATTCTAAGGCTGCGAGGATGAATGATTATCTCATGTTACGAAATTCTTGTTCCCTCGCCCTCTGGAGGATTAGGGGGTGGTAAGGGCAAGGTTGTTTCTACCCTTGATTTATCCCTCCGACTTGTGGGTAAAGATCAGCCCAGAAGGCGAGGGGATGGAATTGTGTAACATGCGTTAATAAATCGAATCGTTTTAGTCTTCCCTGAAAAGGTGTAAAATTCATGGCGAACATCTTATTTCCAAACTATTTTTCGGTTCAAACGAGAAAGATAAAATGATACAAAAAATCATCCGCTTGAAAAAGAATCCGGAACTGCCTCACGTATACGACGTGGAGATCGATCATTTGGATTGGCTGGCGAAATTTCATTCCTTCGAATGCCACATCATCCTCTATCCCTATAGCCGCAAAATCTCTTCCAAGGATTTCTCGTTCACTCCATTTGAAG
>JBFMBP010000035.1:36124-42569 GCA_040755155.1 Candidatus Omnitrophota bacterium
GTATACGACGTGGAGATCGATCATTTGGATTGGCTGGCGAAATTTCATTCCTTCGAATGCCACATCATCCTCTATCCCTATAGCCGCAAAATCTCTTCCAAGGATTTCTCGTTCACTCCATTTGAAGAATACGTTAAGGATATCGCCTCTCATCAGCGGTCGGCTTACACCCGCATCGACGATCATTTCAACAACATCTTCGGTTTGGGGCTGGGGCTGGTTATCACTTTCTTATTCCTGATTTTCAATAAAGAAGATTTGTTCGCCATCGAGTCCATCGTTTCCGTGATTTGCGCCTATATGATCGGCAAGGACCTTTGGAGCGACATCGAAAAGTTCCTGATCGATCTTAGTAAAGATTGGCGGCTGCGCTACTGCGAAAATTATTATCTCTACCAATTGGAAAAGAACACGACGCTGACCCAATATTCCTACCACGCCAAAAAACAGCGCTACGGAATTGCGCCGTTGCTGCCGGAGAAAATGGATTATATCGAGCAAAGCAATTCGCAGACGGTGCGCATGCATTTCGACCGCAGCGGCCTTCCCACGCTGGATTCGGATTCGGCCCACATCATGACGATTAATGTAAATCCCAACATACAAGAGGAATTGACGAAATCGGGTTTTCTCTTCGGCGTGAAATTGAGTTTCAATAAAAAGTTTTTGGGATGGGTGCGCAGTTACGAAATCTTCCAAAGTCTGGATAAAAATTCCAAAGGCTGCATGAACGACAAAGGCCAATGGATCGACGGTTCGATTTTTTACCGCAAGACGATGTCTTTGGGCCGTCTGAAATTTTTCTGGAAAAAAGGATTGATTCCCGGCCAGGAGTTGATTGATTTTTGAGGCCAAGCCGCCATTGATTTCGCTCTCTTCTAAAACGTCGTAAGTGTAGAAGAGGCTTCCAGCCTCTTGAGTGAAGAAAGAAAGAGCCAGGATGGCTCTTCTACTTGGGGACAATGACGAATAACCACGAATTCGCAATAAGTCCGCAAAAAAAGATCGTTATCATCGCAGGGCCGAATGGCGCTGGAAAAACCACCTTTGCGCAGGAATTTTTGCCTCAAGAAGCGGAATGCCCCCTATTTATCAACGCCGATTTGATCGCCAGCGGTCTTTCCCCATTCCAACCGGATGCAGCGGCGCTTAAAGCCGGACGTTTGATGCTGCAAGAAATCGAATCCTACGTCGCACAAGGAAAAAGTTTTGCGTTCGAAACCACATTAAGCGGTAAAATATACGCAAGGAGAATCCCGGAATGGCAAAAGATGGGCTATTGGATAAAACTGTTTTATTTAAGTCTTCCAAACGTTGAATTGGCTATTGCCCGCGTAGCCTCTCGCGTTTTATCTGGGGGACATTCCGTTCCAGAGGATGCGATTCGCAGGCGTTTTGAAATAGGACGGATTCATTTCGAAACACTATACAAACCAATTGTGGACAGTTGGATTCTCTACGATAACTCGTCAACAAAGCCAATTGTGATCGATCGAGGTAAAAATACATGAGCGATGAAAATGCGAATATCGTTGATCCAGATTTCCAAAAAGCGGAAGCGGCGTTGATCCGCGCGGGAAAACGCGCCCGCGAACTCGGACGCCAGCTCAATGTTCCCGTCTATGTGATTCAGGATGGCAAGATCGTTGATATCAACCAAGTGGACCCTCATTTCGATGAGCGAAATTCTAATAATCAATGAGATATTTTGAAGGGGTGGCAAAGGCAAAGCGAAGTCTGCCTTTGATTTATCCTTCTTGCCCTAAATGTATCAAATCGCAAAATTTCGTGAAATTCGCCATCTTTAGCGCTTTCGTGATTCAATCCATGAAACCCCATCTCAGTTGTGTAGGGTGTGATCAAAGCGAAGCGTAGCCCGCCATCCACTACCTCATGGCGATCGATGGGTTTAAATCGCCGTGAATGTATGGAAAAATTATGGATGCGCTGAATTGAATCCAATCGAAGGAGCGTTTCCATGAAGAAGAACGCCAATCGCAGAGATTTTATCAAGCAAGCCGGTCTAGGCGCCGTTGCTTCGTTGGCCGGATTGCCGTTAATATTATCCTCCCGCGCGAATGCGAATTCGGGAAGCAAGCCCAATATCATTTTCATCCTGGCCGACGATCTGGGTTACGGCGATCTCGGCTGCTACGGCCAAAAGACCATCCAAACGCCATCCATCGACCGCATGGCGCAAGAGGGAATGCGCTTTACGGATTGCTATGCGGGCAGCACGGTCTGCGCTCCTTCCCGCTGCTGCCTAATGACCGGCTATCACACCGGACGCGCCCGCATCCGGGGCAACAAGCGCCATCCCCTGCTGCCGCAGGACGTCACCGTCGCGGAGGTTCTCAAAGACGCCGGTTACGCAACGGGCATTATCGGCAAATGGGGGCTGGGAGCGCCCAACGACTCCGGCATCCCCAACCGCCAGGGATTCGACTATTGGTTCGGCTATCTCGATCAGGCGCGGGCGCACAATTATTACCCCGATTACGTTTGGAAAAACGAAGAGCGTTTTTTCTTCGAAAAGTGGACGTATTCTCACGACGCTTTCGCGGCGGAAGCCCATGATTTCGTCAAGCGCAACCGAGCCAATCCCTTCTTCCTTTATCTCGCCTACACCATTCCCCACGCCTTCAACGAAGGCGGCGTCAATGGGATGCCGATTCCCAGCGACGCGCCCTATTCCAAAGAAAATTGGCCGCAAGCCTCCAAGAATCACGCCGCCATGATTACGCGCTTGGATGGCGACGTGGGGAAATTGTTCACCTTATTAAAGGAACTGGGGCTGGACGAAAACACGATCGTTTTCTTCTCAAGCGATAACGGGCCGCATAAAGAAGGCGGCGCCGATCCCAACTTCTTCGACAGCAACGGCCCCTTGCGCGGCATCAAGCGCGATTTGTACGAGGGCGGCATCCGCGTTCCCATGATCGCCCGCTGGCCGGGGAAGATTCAAGCGGGAGCCGCCAGCGCAGAGCCGTGGGCGTTTTGGGATTTTCTTCCCACCGCCGCCGAGTTGGGAGGCGCTAATGTTCCTACGGCGATTGACGGTTTATCTATGGTTCCCGCTCTGACGAGCCAGCCGCAGCGCCGCCATAATTATCTCTATTGGGAATTTTACGAGAGAGGCTTCGATCAAGCGGTGCGCATGAAGAATTGGAAAGGCGTCCGGCATGGGATCGATGCGCCGGTGGAATTGTACAATCTGAGCGGCGATCTGGGGGAAGAAAGAGATATCGCCGCCCAACACCCGGACATCGCCGCCGAAATCGCCGCCATCATGAACAACGCGCACGTCGATTCCGAACTTTATCCCATCCCCAAAAAATGATCGGCGCAAAATGAAAAACCCGGACGGAGATTAATTTCCGTTCGGGTTTGATTGATCCGCATAAAAAAGTGCGGCGGCAAGGGCAAGGTTGTTTCTGCTCTTGAATAATAAGAAACAACATCGTCGCGCATCTCAGATATTCGGCAAAACGTAAGGCTCTCGGTACTCCTTCGTCAACATGGCGTTCGCTTCTTTATCATTTTTGAACGTAGAAGTTTCGCCGTCGAAGAACAGTTCTCTTCCCAATCGGTGCGAGATGTTTCCCAATTGGCAAACAAGAGCGCTTTGGCGTCCGATCTCCACATCGGCGTTAGGCGTCTCGCGGCTTTTGATGCAATCGAAAAAGTTTCTGATGTGCGATCCGCCGGAGGCTTTATCGCTCGCGATCTCCTTTCCGTCTTTGCCGATGGCTCTCCAATTGTCGCTGTCGACGAAGAGCGTCGCCTCCGTTCCATAAAAAGCCACTCCGGCGGCGATGCCTTCCATCGGCGCATGATTTTGGAAACTATGCAATTCCCAAACCAGCATTACGTCTTCGAAATCGTAGGTCAGGACTTGCGTATCCGGCACTTCTTTGGCGTCGTCCAGCCAGTAGATTCCTCCTTGGCCGGAAACGCGGCGGGGAAAGCTTTTCTTCAAACCTTTCGTTTTTTGCAGGTACCATAAACAGATGTCCAGCATGTGGACGCCCTGATTTCCTTCTTCGCTGTTGCCGTAATCCCAAAAGAAACGCCATGTGTAATGAAAACGGTTTTTATTGAATGAACGTTGAGGCGCCGGTCCCAGCCAGCGGTCGTAATCCACGCCTTCGGGGACGGACGAGTCTTCCGGATTGCCGATGCTCCCGCGCACCTGGTTCATCCAGGCTTTCAAGAGGCAGATGTCGCCCAGTTTGCCTGACGCGGCGAATTCCACCGCCGATTTGTAATGGTTCATGCTGCGGCGTTGGGTGCCAGTTTGGAAGATGCGGTTGAACTTACGCGCTGCGTTACGCATCAAGAGGCCTTCGTGAATCGTCTGGCTGAGGGGTTTTTCGCAATAGACGTCCTTGCCCGCCTGGCAGGCGAGAATCGCCATGATGGCGTGCCAATGATCCGGCGTTACGATCATGACGGCGTCGATCTCCTTATCCTCCAAAACCTCTTTGAAATCCTTGCATTTCGCCGGAGCCGCTCCTTGCGCTTTTTCGATCAACGCTCCCGTTTCGTTAAGTACGGCGTCGTCGATGTCGCAGAACGTCTTGACGAATGCGCCCAGAGCAATCGCTTCTCTGACGTCGTGCTTGCCTTGATTGTGTCCACCGATTAACGCCAGATTGATTCTCTCGTTGGCGCCTAACGCCCGCGGATTCCAATTAATGAAACTGCCCGCAGTTAACGCGGCGGCGCTGGATTTTTTTAGAAAGGATCGACGATTTTCCGATGGCATAGTGGCTTCTCCTTGCAGTAAATTGGATGGCAACGCATTTTGGGGATAGTTTCCGCTGCATTGTCTACTCTTTTTCTATGATTAAGCATACCATAGATGAATCGCGAAAAAAAAGATATCTTTCAAAAGGAAAAAATCCATGTTTTGGAAAAATGGAATCGGGTGGATTCTTATCGTTGCATTTTTGTTTTCGGCTGGCGTTGCAGGGGCGGATAACGAATCGATCTCCCGGCAAGCGGTTTTTCTCTCCGGCCAAGAAGGCTATTTCGCGTTTCGCATCCCCGCCGTTATTGCGGCGAAGCAAGAAACGCTTTTGGCTTTTTGCGAAGGACGCAAAAAAAGTCTTAACGATTCCGGCGATATCGATTTGACGTTGAAGCGCAGCCTGGATGGAGGAAAAAGTTGGGGGCCGATGCAAGTCCTCGTCCACCGCGAGGGGTATACCTGCGGCAATCCCAGCCCGGTAGTGGATCGCGATTCCGGCACGATATGGCTGGTTTTCACAACCAATCGCGGCGACATCAGCGAAAGCCAAATCCATCGGGGAACGGGTTCGCGCGACGTTTGGGTCATGAAGAGCGAGGACGGCGGTTCAATCTGGAGCCAGCCCGTCGAGATAACCCAATGCGTAAAACGCCCGGAATGGCGCTGGTACGCCACCGGCCCCTGTCATGGCATTCAACTGAAGAGCGGGCGATTCGTAATCCCCTGCGATTTTTCTTTGAATGAAAACGCCTCTTCTTGGGGATCGCACGTCATATACAGCGACGACCGGGGCCAAACGTGGAAACTGGGAGGCGCCATCGATAGCGGCTTCGTCAACGAATGCGCGGCGCTCGAATTGGCCGATGGATCGCTCTATTTGAACATGCGCTCCTATAAGAATCGGCATCGCCGAGCCGTCGCCGTCAGCAAAGACGAAGGGATGACCTGGGGCGAGGCGAAAGACGATCCCGCCCTGATCGAACCAGTATGCCAAGCCTCCGTCATCCGTTATTCCTTGAAAGACGGTTCGGATAAAAACCGCATCCTCTTCTCCAATCCCGCCAGCGAGAAAAGAGAGAAGATGACTATCCGCCTCAGTTGCGACGATGGCCAAACCTGGGCGTTTTCCAAAGAAATTCACGCCGGACCCTCCGCCTATTCCGATCTCGTTGTCCTTCCTGATGGGACAATCGGCTGCCTTTACGAATGCGGAGAAAAAAGTCCCTATGAAACCATTACATTCGCGCGATTTTCGTTAAAATGGCTCACGGATGGAAAAGACAGCCTCGCCAAATAGTGAACTTCAGGAGTTTAGATGGATGAAGCGTATTCTTGTCGTGGACGATGAAAAAGACATCCGCTCCATGCTGCGCATTCCTTTGGGACGCGCGGGTTATGAGATTGAAGAAGCCAGCGACGGCGCGATGGCGATCGCCATTCATCGCCGCCGCCCCGTCCATTTGCTGGTTCTCGATATTCTCATGCCGGAAAAGGAAGGCATCGAAACGATTTTGGAATTTCGACGCGATTATCCCGGCGTGAAGATCGTCGCCATCTCCGGCGGCGGCATCGTCGATGCGGGGGATTATTTGGAAATCGCCAAAAATTCCGGCGCCGACCGCATCTTCAAAAAACCCTTGGACTTGCCGCTATTGATAACAGCGATCAAGGAACTGATCGGTTCGTGAAAAT
>JBFMBP010000036.1:0-12283 GCA_040755155.1 Candidatus Omnitrophota bacterium
TTCCCTCGCCCTCTGGGAGAGGGTTAGGGTGAGGGATTTTAAATTCAACAAATTCATGCTATTAGATTTGTTGATATTTTCGATTAAGGAATTAGTCTATCCTTAACTTAACGACATTGCCTCCTAAACCTCCCCCAAACTTGGGGGAGGAATATAGGAATTATGCAAGTATCTAAAAGAAAGCGAGTTTATATGAAGCCAGAATGCCTTTCCCTTTTCGTATACGGCTCGCTGAAAGACTCATCCGTCTTTCTCAACATTACGGGAATGGTCTGTCCTCCTAAGCGGGAAGCAGTATTAACCGGTTATGCTTACATTCCTTCGAGGAACGACTATCCCGTCATTCATCCCGATCCCAAAGGAATCGTCGCGGGAGAATTGATCGGCGGATTGAATGAGGACGTCTTGCGCCGCATCGACGAGTATGAGGGTGAAGGCTATCGGCGAATTCAAGTCATAGTGGAATGCGGCGACGAACGGATTCGCGCTTACGCCTATATCGGCGCGAATGAGGAGCCTCAAGCGGGACGGTTATGAGAATTTGCTACATCGGAGACGGCGGTTCGATCCATAATCATTTCATGGTGGAATGGTTTCAGCGGCGGGGGCATGAGGTTCTGTTTTTGACGGATTCGCCGCAACCGGCGCCGCCTTGCGAGACGCGGCAAGTCGCGCCGCGTAGAGGATGGGGGCCGCTGCGGCATCTCTGGGCGGCTTATAATGTTCGCAAAGCTGTTCGGCAATGGCGTCCAGACATCCTCCACGCCCATAACGTGACGGGTTACGGCTATTGGGGCGCGCTATCCGGCTTCTCACCGCTGGTTCTATCGGCGTGGGGTTCGGACTTGATCCTCTTTCCCCAGCGCAATCCCCTAATCCGCCTGGCGGTGCGCAAAAGTCTTGAGCGTGCGGTTTGGATCGCCGCCGACGCGGAAATGCTCTGTGAGAAAGCGCAGGAACTGGCGGAGAAGCCCATCGACGCGCGGCTGCTGCAATGGGGCGTGGAATTGCCGCTCTTCGACGCGCCAGTCGCGCCGGAATTGCGGCGGCGCTTTCGAGGAGATGCGTCCTTCGTATTCCTAAGCGCCCGCCGCCTGCGCCCGCTGTATAATATCGACATAATTCTCAAAGCCTTCGCCCGCGCCCTGCCGCAACTGCCGGGAGCGCGGCTGGTCATCGTCGGCGATGACGAAATGAGCGCCGCCCTGCGCGAATTGGCGAAGCAATTGAATGTAAGCGATAGCGTCTATTTCGCAGGCTGGATTTCGCGCGAGGAGTTGACGGCGGCGTTGCTCAGCGCCGACGCCTTCCTCTCCGTTCCCCGCAGCGACAGCACGGCGCTATCCTTGTTGGAAGCCTTCGCCGCCCGCCTGCCGGTAATCGTCTCCGATCTAACCTCCAACCGCGAATGGATAAAACCCAACGAAAACGGCCTCCTAGTAGAACCCGGAAACGAACCAGCGCTATCCCAAGCCATGAACGAACTAGCGTCGAATAGAGAAAAAGCCATGCAATGGGGATACCTCAACCGAACCATCGTCGAAGAACGCGGGGATCGGGAGAAGGAAATGCAGCGGCTGGAGGGGTGGTATGAGGAGCTGGCGGGGCGGGAGTGAGGGTGGAATTATGTAAAATGATGTTTGTTGGATTAGAAGGCATTTACTATTCAATGATGAATACTTATAATTATATATCATTCAATCTGTATTTTTTTGTGTTTTCTTATTTACTGTTTTTGATTTAATTTTTCTTGTAACTTTCTTTTTCAAGAATCTCAAGAGTTTGTATAGCCAAGTCATGAAGAACAAACAATGTGACATTCTCATATTCCGAGTATTCGTCAATTGATTTTATTGTCATTTTTTTGCCATGAGCGATTTCGTTTCGTCGAGTAACTAAAGCCTTTATTCGAGTTTTGTATGTTTTCATTTCGTGAGAGATAATTCCAATACGAGCACATTCTTGCTCAAAAACGACAGGCCACAAGTTACTCTTAGTATTTGGACGACATTCAGGATAAAAAATTGCTTCTTCATGCAATGCTTCAGGAAGAATTGTATTAAAAAAATTCCATATAGTTATTGATTTAAGATCACCTCTTAGCTGACGGAATTGCTTCTCCAAAGCAAGAAGTTGAAAATCATCCTTGAGTTCTCCAATCGTGATATTTTTGCTCTGAACATGATCTAATAATAAATCCCAACAAAATTTTGTGAATCCTTCAAAGTGGGCATAAAGAATTGCCCAACATGCTCGTAAAGCGGCTCTTAAGACAATGTCATTTTCATTATTTACAATAGCTATTCGCTTAAGAGATACAAGCTCCGCCTCTCGCCAACGAAGATCTTCCTCAAGTATTTCGGCCCACTTTTTCATATTTCTATTATCGCATTAGTAGCAAGTTCAATTCTCCTATCTAACTTTTTACGAGAATTGGCTCCAGGTCCAGTAACATCACGGAAATCCTTTGATTGAATCAGTTTAGTAATAGCATTACGTAGTAATGCTGGTTTCTTAGATCGCATTTTATCTCTTGAATTGCATATCCCCATTGAAATAGCTTCAAAATAAGCAGGAGGAAGAGAACCTACCGGTAAGTTATTTCTATATCTAAGAAAAGCTGTGTCCTTAAGTTTTTCTCTAGCCAATCTAAAAACATCTTCAAATATTAATTTCTCTTCTTCGTATTTAAACTCCCGTTTATTTAATAATACTTCTTCCATGTAATTATCCAGCCAATCGCGAACGCTACCTTGGAAAAGTTCCCTTGCATTCTTCGTAGCGAAGAAGCGCAGAACTAGTTCCTCAGCGCCTTTTTTTTCTTTTTCCGGATCTGGAAGAAAATCAACACATGCTGCGAAATCGTCATTATTTGATTGCTCCACAAGAAAGGAATAAAAATGCACTCCTTCTTCCCCAACCATTCTTGCAGAACAATTCCGAATTTCCTGTGGTTCAAGATTTGAACCTCCCGTATTAAGGCGTTTAAACATTTCATATCGCAGAAATCCTTTGCTTTGTTTTTTGATAACAACTGTTCTAATGGGTGAACGTTTTATACTTAATCTGAGACTAAGTGGGAGGTCTTTAAAACCAAGTCCATTAAGCGAAGTAATAAGACTACAACCCTCTAAAATAAGCGGTTTCTCCTGAATTAAGCCTGGTTCGACAAATTGTAGAACTGTACTTGTTCTCTGAAGTCCATCTATTAGTTCAAGAACGCCATCTTGATTTTCTATGACGAAAATCTGAGGTATGGGTAATTCGAGAAGGATTGATTCAATTAAATGGGATTTCTGCTGAATACTCCATCGAAAAAGCCTTTGATATTCGGGTTGAATTATTAATTCTTTGTTTTCATGAAGATTTATTATTTCTCCAAAACTCATATCGAATGTATCAGTGCGAACTTCTCCAATTTTTTGATTGATTTCTTTTTCTAGTTTCGTAGAATCTTTCATGGTATTTCCTTATATCTCGTTTATGGCTCACCCATTAAAGATACAAAAATCTATCACATTTCAAAATAAAAGTCAACAGAATTAACTACTAAAATAACAAAAAAATTATCCAAAAATTGATTCAAATAAATCTCAAATCAACCCTCACATCTCCTTCTTCCCTCTCGGGTCCAATGTAAGTAAATCTTCCTGTTCTTGCTAGTATTCATCCTTCCATCCTAAGTCATGATAATGTCAGTTTTCATACTATGGCGTAAGATTCCAAGCGGATAAGATGGCCGTATTGTTCCGTCAGGGCGGCTAGGGCGTCCGTTTCCGAATCGGGCAGGGAATCGGCGGCGCGGCATAGGCGATCGAACCATTGGCCTTCGCGCTTATCCAAGGCAAAGACGCGATTCGCCAGCGCTTTATGGATTGCGCCGCAGGCGGCGCGAACGGCCGCAACCGTGCGGCAGTAGCCGTTGGTTTCGCGAATAATGGCATTAGACAGTTGGAGTACGACATTGGGTTCCAACATCAGGGCTTCGACGCTATGGGGAACGTCGCTGGTAACCATGCAATCGCGAAGCGTGAGGGCTTGCTTCGCTTCCGAGGCGGCGTTGAACAAGCGGCAATCGTAGGTTAGGAGTTCCAAGAACGCTTCTGGCGCCGAACCGCTAAGCAGCCGGATATTCTGGACGGATTCGTTGCTCCAAAGGTCGGCGGCCGCGGCCGCGATATTGCCCAAGGGGCTGAAATGGGCGCAACTGGACGACTTGCCTTCCATGCTGATAGGGCATCCCGCAATTGCTTTAAGAATGGGGCCTTCATAGGCGCAATCCTTAGAGGGGCCGACGGCGCCTTGTTCGAAAGCCACCAGGCTGCGGGGAGCGCTGGCGGCGCGGTCGAGAGCCGCTAAAACGGAGGGGAGCATTCCTTTGCCAGCCAGCTGCATGGCGGTATTGGCGAATCCGCAGGCCGTGTCTCCGCCGGGGATGACGCCGTATTCGCACGATATCCGAACGATCTGTTCCCACAACCACGCCATATCGCGGCAGGCAAGAACGCCCAACGCCGTTATCATCCCTTGCAAGTCGCCGAACAAAAGCGCTTCGTCGTGAACCTCTTTTCCGCCTACAGATTCGATGGAGAGAATATCCGCCCCCGCTTGGGCGGCGCAGATGAAGGCTTCCCGCATTTGATCCCATTCCTCGCCTTCGCGCAGTACGGGAGGGCGGTTTTTATCGCGCAGATCGATTACGGTAACGCGCAGAGCGGAGGGGATTCCGGTTATTTCATAAAGGCGCCGCAATCCCTCATGCAGAATGGCCGTAATCTCCGCGCCCCATTGGGAGCGCTGCGTCATTTCCGGCAGTTGCTCGAACTCGACGACCAAACCCGGCGGAGATAAGGCTTTGGCTCGATCAATGATAGCATCTGCGATCTCTTCGTAATGAGCGCGCACCTTGGGCCAGGTTTCGTCGCGGATGGAGATGGTGGGGAGAGTGAAATTGAGTTCCGGAAATACGTTCCCGCCTCCGATCGTAAGGCCGAAGCCGCAAGTTACAGGCTTGGGCGCAGTTCCGAAAATCAGATCATCGGGGGATGAAATCGCTAATTTCTTATAATTATTCATTGAGAAATCCTTAATCTATTAAGCAAGGCAATAGGGAAAAATATGCACTAAATTAACACGCCTCAAAAAGAAATCAAGATAGTTTTGAATCCAAATTGATTAACATAATCATTGGCGGATGTTATCATTGGTTTATCATCTTCGTAGGATCCAATGTAAGCAAATGTTCCTCTTCCCGCTGGTATTCATCCTTCCATCCTAAGTCTTGATACAGTTGCAGCAGTTTTTTGCGCAGGCGGGGAGCGGTGGGGTCAAGGTTGACGCATTGGCGGTAGGCTTCGACGGCTTCCGGCTTGTGGTTGGCTTTGGCTAACTTTCCCGCTAGCAATTCCAATATGACAAGCTGATGGGGATAGCGTTGCGCGGCGGTTTGCAGGATTTGGATCGATTGCCCGGATTGGGGAGGGTATAGTTCGGAGAGGCGCTTGTAAGCCAGCAGGGGAATATAGCCAAAACGAGCGCAGCGGTTTAGGGCAGTTTCCATTCGCTGTTGCAACTCTTCGGCAGGCAGTTTTTTAGCGTCTTCAATGAAATAGGTCAGAGAGACGGCGTAAAGGGCGGCGGCGTCTGCGCGGCTGGGAGCGCTGCGATAGGCCGCTTCCGCTTGAACTAGTCGTTCGCTGGAAATCAGGGCGGAATCGAAGCGGCGCAAATGATATTCCGCCTTTGCGCTGAAGAGGAGAAAGAATAGAGCGGGCAGCGCCGCAACCGCCGCCGCGATCGTCAAGGCTTGCGGCGCGAAGCGGTGGAAAGGCCGCTCCTTTAACGCTTCCGTCTCTTGGAAGCGTAGGCAGGTACTTAGCGAGACGCCCAAAGCCAGCCAAACCGCCGGATGGCTGGCGAAAGCTAACGGAGAGGGTAAGACGTAAACAGCGACGGCCAGAAAAATCGCCAAAGCGGCGGGCAAAATCGAATCTTGTCGTGATCTCCTGATCGCTTGGTTATAGAGCAGACAAAAGCCAACGGCGGCCAACGGCAAGAGCAACAGCCAGCCCGCCAGCGGCGCTTCTCCGCCCATCAATTCCACGCTATGAGGAGCTTTGCCGAAGAGTTGCAAATGGCGCAAGGAATTCCAAGGAAGATCGGGGCAAATATGGCAACGCCGCAAATTTGTCTGAAGAGAAGGAAGAATATCGGAATAAACGGCGGCGCAGACTCCTACGCAAAACAGAATAGGCCAATACCCGCTCCAGCGGCGAAAACGCTCTTTGCGGGAAGTTAACAGATAAAAAAGCAGGAAATTGGCTCCGATCAACGGCAGCATTCGATCTCCTAGGAAACGGATTAAAGCGAGCGAGGCGATGAAGATAAGGAGATAGCCGCCGATGCGAAGAAAGCGGTAAGGCGCCGAGCGGGCGCAGGCGAAGAGCCAGGCCGCCGTCAGCGCCAGCGCGGCGTGAAACAGGATGAGAGCCGATGACGGCGGCGGAACGGCGATGGTGGGAAATTCGCCTAAATCTTTAGATTCCGCCGCCGTGGGATAGGCGCGTAAGACGGCGTCCGAAAACGTTTCCGATGGCAATAAAATTCGATATTGAAGATGAAGAAACAGAATAACCCAAAGAATAGCGGTAGTGAGTCCCAAGCCGCGAAGGGGGGACGCTTTGGAAACGGATAGAGCCAGTATTAGAAAAGAGCCGGAAGCCATAACCGGCCAGTTGAGATGGCGCGGCCACGGATCGATGGCGGCGAAGACGGGCAGCGTTGCTCCTATTAACAGAACCAGCGCCCAAGGCGAAGAACCAAAGCGGGGGGCGGCGGTTTCGCCTTTGAACCAGGGATAATGCCGCCAAATAAAGAAAGCGGCTAACGCCAGAAAAGCGAACAGGCGCAGCGCGGCGGCGATCCCCGGAAACATAAACGGAGCAGCTAGGTATGGGAGGTATTCGAGCAAAGCGAACATGCGGCTCTCAATCCTAAGAGATAACTATCGGCGCCGAAGCCGCAAATCTGGCCGGCGGCGACGCCTGCGATATAGGAATGATGGCGGAACTCCTCCCGCTTGTGGATATTCGAAAGATGAACCTCGACGGCGGGCAATCCGCATGCGGCGATGGCGTCGCGGATGGCGATGGAGGTATGGGTATAAGCGGCGGGATTGATGAGAATGGCGTCCGCCCAGGCGGCGGCTTCGCCGATGAGCGTAACGATTTCGCCTTCGCCGTTGCGTTGTTCGATGCGCAGTTGAGCGTCCAACTCGCGAGCGAGACGCTGCAAGCGTTCGTCGATTTGTTGGAGCGTAAGAGTTCCGTAAGTTTCCGGCTCCCGCGTTCCCAGCAGGTGGAGATTCGGTCCGTGTACGACCAGGATATGGGGCATAGTTACCTTCTTTCCCGAAAGCCGTTATCGTAGAAACTTCAACCGTATGGCGAATTTCCGAACGGCGCCTAGGAGCGTCGATTGTCCGATTGCGCTGATTGCAAATTCATAGGTTCTGTTTATACTACCATCGTTATTGTTCCGGGGAGAACCCGGTTGAAAGAAAAAAAACCATCCTATCGATCGAAAAGCGCCGCTTATGACCGACCAAATTCATCCCGCGGGAAATATGGACAAGTTGACGTTATGGGAACGATGGGCTTCTTTGTTGGGCCGTTTGATTATCGTTTTCTCGATGGTCTACGTCACCTTGATTTTTTACACTTGGACCTGGAGGCATTTCGCCGTTCCTAAGACGGCTTCGTTCCAGTTTCTTATGCTGATGCTGGCCGCTTGTTGGCTTATCGTCGCCTGCAAGCGCCGTATGGTCCGCTCGTCCTTGGCGGCGCCGGCGGCGATGCTGGGCATGATGATGTTGGTTTCCTGCCTCGTGGCTGTGAATCTGCCGGAAGCGTTCGAACAGAATAGCTTTTATTTGCTCTGTCTTCTCTTCGCCGTTTTAATTCCGAAATTTCTGACTAGCCGGAAAGATTTCGAAGCGATGGCCTACATCATGGGGCTTTTGTGCATTCTGGTCGACATTTACGGCCTGGCGCAACGCTTCAATTGGGTATGGTTTTTCAATTTCTCCACCCAGTTCGGCATCGAGAAATTCACGGAAAAACCCGTTTCCTTTATGGGGAACGAGAATTACACCGCCGAGTTCATGAACATCGGCGTTCCGATTTGTTTTACAATGATGCTGTGCCATTGGCGGAAGCCGTCGAAGTTGTTTTTCTACACGGTCGCGACGCTGTTTAACGTCGTCAATATGTATTATATCGACTGCAACGCCACCTATTTCGGTTTATTGGTTTCCATGCCAATAGCCGCGATCCTATTCATCCGTTATCGCGCAATTCCTTCGATGACGCGGTGGAATCTATTCGGCGCGACGGAGGATGTTTTAGTGCGGCGGGCGAGACATGCGCTGGTTCTCCTCATCCTGGCGATTTCCATTTTCGCCGCGATTACCGCCTCCTTCCGCAATCCCATCCGCTTCAAAATGGCGTCGATCGTAACCTGGATGGATATCAATGGCGACCATGTTCCCGACGGCGTGGCCCCTTACATCTTCCGTTTGCAGTGCATGGACGCCGCTATCCGCAATATTCGCGACGTTCCGCTTTTTGGGATTGGCGCCGGGAATTTCAAAGTCGTCCATCCGCTCTTTGAGAACCAATTGGAACGCAAAGTGCTCGGCGAAGAGACGCTGGCCCGCAAGGTGCATAACGATCACCTGTTCCACGCCGTCGAATTCGGCGTTTTGGGATTGTACGCCTGGTATTGGATCATTGCGGCGACGGTGTTTGCGGGATTCCAATCGATTCGAATTTTGTATTTCAATCGCATTGCTTCTCCCCATCCCATTTCGAACGTCGAGACCTTAACGCCGGACGACAAGGATTTCTATTTCTATATTCAATTAGGTCTTCTTACCGCCGTTCTTACGGGCGTTGCGAGCTGCGCCTTCGGCCATACGTTTGTCATCCCCTCTTCTTCCGTATCGTTTTGGTGGGCAGTGGGAGTAACGGCGGCGGCTTATCAATTGATCCGCCGGGCGGAAAAGAAACTGCCTCTGCTGGAATATGGAACGACGGCGGAGCCTTTGTCCTCTTGGCAGCGAATCGCGAAATTGATCCCTAGCCCTGTCCTATGGCTTCTCTTTTTTATCTTGATTCTCCCCATCGGCGCTTTGAATATATATCAATTCATGGGTGAGACGTATCTGAAATATGGCATGGGAATGAAAGATCGTCCCCAGCCGCTGTATCAACAAATGTTCCAGTTTTTCGATAAGGCGAGAAGGTATTATCCCTACCAAATGGAAACGTATTACATTTTGGGGCGATATTATATCGACGCCGTGATCGACATCGAGAGATATAAAAAATTAGGCGACGCCGGAACGCAAGCGATGAAGCAGGTTGGCCTGGAGCCGGAGAAACTGCGGCAATACGTCGAAGAAGGCGTCGTCACCTTGCAAACCGATATTTTCATGAATCCCAATTATAAATGGGCGCATAACAACCTGGGAGTTTTATATGACCGCCTGACGGGAATACTAAAAGGCGCCTACCATTCCCAGGCCGCTTACAACCGCGTTTTGACCATCGATAACGAACAAATCTACGCCCATTACAACCTAGGCTTGGGAGCGATGAACCGGACCGATTACAAAACCGCCATCGACGAACTGCAAATGGCTCTTGTCGTCGATCCGGGAAAAACGGAAATATACCGGTATCTGTCCGGTTGTTTCACCTCCATGAACGAATATCAAAGTTCCATCACGGCCTTGGACAAATACCTTGGATTATGCATCCGCGACCGCATCCAAGAATTGGTTCTCGATAAAGGGCAACCCTTAAAACGCTACGAACCCATCATCGAGCCATTGCAAGCGGGAAATTTGGGACAGGCTCTGAGGGAAGCAAAGCGCATTATTCAATTCGAAGATAAAGAAATTAATTTGAACTATCTGTTTCTCGCCAAGAATATCGCCGTCGACAATAGTCAAAGCCTGCAAGTGGAAGCGAACAAACAAATTGCTTACGACGCAATCCAAAGGTCAGAATTGGTGTTCTCCGTTCCCAACGAACCGGAGTATTTCCTGCTTTACGCTCAAATCTATTACGCCTGCGGGCATATCGAAAAAACCGCCGAGAAATACGAAGATTACTTGCGCCTTCGCCCCAACGATATAGATTACCGGACAAGGCTGACAAACATCTATACTAGTCTTCAACAGTTCGATAGGGCATTAACCACATTTCAAAAAATCATCGAAGTCGCTCCCAACGAGTGGAGCAATCATATCACCTACGCCAATCTCCTGGTGGCCAATCGCCGGGTTTGGGGAGAAGTTTTCGAACATATCAGGCGCGGGATCGAATTGGGCGGCGACGAGGCGCGCAAATTTGTAGTTCAGCCAAGCTCTTCCAACACGTTGGATCAATTCATTCCTCTGGATGCTAATTTCCAAGAATTGCTAGGCCCCAATTTCTGGTCGCCGAAGCTGTCGGCTCCCGCCGTAGATGCAGGGACGTCCGCGCCGCAGCCGTCTTCCGCGGCAACGGAAACGCTTATTGCCCCGCCGGTGCAAGAAGCAAGCGAGACGATTCCAGCGCCGGAAGAATAGGAGACAGGGAGACAGGGAGACTTGGGGACAGGGAGACAGGGAGACAGGGAGACAGGGAGACAGGGAGACAGGGAGACAGCGAGACAGCGAGACAGCGAGACAGCGAGACAGCGAGACAGGGGCAAGGTTATTTCTGCCCTTGAAATATCCATTATTTCTATTATGAAACACCCTCGGTTTCCGCCTGATATAATCCGCGAACCGCGGGTGGGATGCTCCTAAGAAAACTCTTTTGTAAGTCATGTAAGATGTGCTAAAAGGCGGGGTGGCAAGGGCAAGTCGTCATCCCAGCCTTGAAAGGCTGGCTATTTTAAAATGCCCCTTTAAAGGGGCAAACGACAATAGCCCGCCGTTTCAACGGCGGGGTTGCAGGGCTTTTCTTCCTGTTATTGCTGAGCCTTTTCTCGGTAACTGGCTTATCATTCATCATTTGTGTTTGCAGCCTGCCAGAGGCGGCGGTGCGACAAATCCCTTAGTCTCAAAGTCTCAAATGAGGCGCCTCAATTCCGACATGCGCATTTTATTTATCGGACATAATGGATACGGCTATCCCCACACAAGGGTGCGCTGCTACCATTTTGCGCGAATCTTATCCACTATGCCGGATGTCGAAACCGCCGTCCTGTCGTTCCGGGACGATTTAGCGCCGCATAAAAGCGAAGCCGCCATGTACGAAAATCTGCGCGACCGGGAGAAGCTTGTTCTCACCTGGAAAGCAATGCGGCGCCTTATGCGGGAGCGGGATTCGGTTTTGTATATCCAAAAAGCGCATTTTCACGCCGCCGCGCCCTATTTCTTACACCGCTTGGGCTTCTTTCCCGATTACGTACTCGATTACGACGATTACGATATTCCTTTATCCAATTTCTTTTATCGCGGAACGCTGAACCGCTTCTTTTTCGGCAGCAACCGTTGGGACGAAATCACTTACCGCCTGGCGCGCAGAGCGCGGGGCTGCGTCGCCGCCAGCCGGGCGTTGGCGGAGATATTGCGAAAGGAGAATCCACGCGTCGCTTATATCCCCACCGGCGTGGACGATGCGGTTTTTACGCCGCCGCCCTACAGGCCGGATTCTCGGTGCTTGACTTTTTTATGGAACGGCCTCGTTTGGGGCGATCCCATCGTCGCTAACATTCTTTTCATGCTGCGGGGATTGAGCCGCGTAGCGTCGAATATGCCGGACTACCGTTTGCTGATGGTTGGGGGAGGCGCGTCCTGGGAAAGTTTGCGGCAAACCGTAAAAACCGATTTTCCGGAACTGGCGATCGAATGGCGCGGTTGGGTAGAGCCGCAGAAGATGCCGGAATTTTTGCGTGAAGCGGACGTTGGCCTGCTGCCCGCTTGCGGCGAGGATTTATGGCTGCGGTCGAAAAGCCCTACCAAACTTTTCGAATATATGGCGACGGGACTGCCCGTCGTCGCTTCGCAAGTTGGAGAGGCCGCGCAGGCTCTGGATCATTTGGAATGCGGATATCTAGCCCGCGACGAGCGGGAATTCGGCGAAGGAATGCTGCGCCTGGCGATGAATGCCGATCTGCGGCGAAAATTGGGCGATAATGCCCGCAAGAAGGCCGTCGAACAATATTCGCTTCCCGTGTTGGGAGAGAATTTATATCTTTTCTTAAAGGACATATTGCAATAATCTAT
>JBFMBP010000036.1:12383-35605 GCA_040755155.1 Candidatus Omnitrophota bacterium
CGATGAATGCCGATCTGCGGCGAAAATTGGGCGATAATGCCCGCAAGAAGGCCGTCGAACAATATTCGCTTCCCGTGTTGGGAGAGAATTTATATCTTTTCTTAAAGGACATATTGCAATAATCTATGTAATGATGAATGATGAATGATGAATGATGAATGATGAATGATGAATGATGAATGATGAATGATGAATGATGAATGATGAATGATGAATGATGAATGATAAGTATCTCACTCACAGAACCGTAGGGTGGGCTCAAAGCGAAGCGTAGCCCACCAGTTTCATCTCGTTGGATGGGTCGCGTTGTTTGACCCATAGAATATTTCATCCTTTAAATAACAATAGGTAAAAAACGTAATCAATCTTTTTTCTCATCATTCATCATTCATCACTCATCATTCCAAAGCGGGAGGCGAAGCCAGCATGAAGCGCAATAAGCCGCAATTCCAATTCGAAATACTGGATATTTTGCGTTTATTATGCGTTGTCTTGGCGATTGCATTTTTGTCATCCGGCTGCGGGGGCGGCGGACAGGGGCATTTGCGTACGGCAGCGCCTTTCCCTGAGGGCGCCGGTCTTCCTTCAGGACGAGAACCGATCGAATCCGTTCCTTTGCAACCTCCTCCCGGCGTTCCTTCCAATTTAGAATCGGTAACGGAAACGATCGAACCGCCGGAACCGGAAAAGAAACTCGATTATGGCTGGATTCTCGCCTCGCAAGACCGCAGTTCAACGCTGGCGCTTTTAAGCCAGGCCAAGGGATACGGCGTGAAGCAAGCGCAAATCGGCGGCGGCATTTATAACTCTATCGACGATCTGATTTTCGACAGCGGCAAAAAAGATTTCGTACGCGCTATTGCCATGCAACTGAAAGCGAACGGGATCGAGTCCTACTTATGGAGCCGGGAACTGACCTTGGACGGACCATCGTTCCGTTTTGCGGAAACGGATCCTATGTTGGCGGCGCGGCAGGCCGCCTATCGCATGGCTTTGTCGTTGCTTCCGGAAATCGATGGCGTTGTACTCACCTTCGAGGGAGCGAAATTGCCGCCGTGGGAGGCGGCGATTCCGGAAGGACAAACGCCGCTCTCTTCGGTGGAGAAGATTGGATTCGTCGTCAACGCTGTGAAAAAAGTAGTCGTGGACGAATTGGGCAAACGGCTGATAGTGCGAACCGCCGCCCCTACGCCCGAAGCGGAGGGATGGATTGCAGAGGCGTTGCGCAATTTCTCGCAGAACGAGTTGACCGTAATCGCATCCATCTCTCAGGCGGAGGGAATTGGCATTCAGATTGGGCGGCGGGTATGGGTGGAAACCGACCTTGCAGGAACTTCGTTTGGGGCTGATTCTACAAACGTTAGCCGATTGGGAGAATGGTTGGAAAAAGGCATAATCGCTGGAGTGGCGGCGAAAGTACAAGCCGATCAAGGAACCGGCGCTCCCAACGATCTTGATTTGTATACGCTATCTCGATTTTTGTTCGATCCATCGGCGAGCATGGAACCGATATGGCAGGAATGGATTCAAAATCGCTATGGCTGGCTTCCCTCTTCTTGGGAAGGAATCACCATGCTGGGACTGCTTCGCTCGTCGAGGGATTGGGAACGCAAGGCGCCTCTCGTGAAGGATCATTATAATTTCGCTCTCAACGGCGATATCCCGCCTCAACGAAAAAGCAAGGACGATCCCTTCCATATTGCTTTTGGTCAGGATTCCCGTTACGAATGGATCGATAAGGAATTGCAGTCGCCGGAACGTCAAACCCTGCTGGATCTATCGCAAGAAGCGTTGGAAATCTGCGAAGGACTGGACCGGACGCTGCAAGACTTGGATCAATTGAAGCCCAGACTTTTATCTCAAGACTACGGCGACTTACGTTCCCAGATCGAACATCAGCGGCGCATTGCAGGGATGTATTATTACGCCAAGCAATGCTTATGGGGTTTTTTACTCTGGAAACGCGCTTGGGACGAACCGGAAGCCCTTTGCCTGGAAGCGAATCTGGAGCGGCTGGAAGGATTGGCGGACGAGATGGAACGGGATTACGGTCCGAATGCTTCTTCGGGAAATCCGGCGCGCATCCGATCCTTTGCGGCGGATATCCGGCAGGATTTTCCCCGCGTGATACTTGGCGCTAGAGAAAGAGTATGGAACCGGCTGCACGATATCTCCATCAAACAGACCGGCCCGGAAAGCGTTGAGATCGTCTGGCGCAGCGACCGGCCATCCCTCTCGCGGATTTTTGCGACTCAGGAACTGCCAATTTTTGGATTAACGCTGCCCGCATCGACGCTGCCGGATGTAAATCATCGTTGCGTCTTGAACGGCTTTCAACCCGGCGTATTGTATTATTTCAAGGCGCAATGCGTCACGGAAAACGGCGAAGTTACGAATTCCGGAACCTACGCATTTCAACTCGTCGAATCTTCCGTTTGATATTTCCTGGATTATTCTTTATATTGGGAAAAAGAAAAGATATTCCCCTCATTTTTCGATTATTGACATCCATTATCTTCTCTGATAACGTGATTATCGGGTAAAATGATTATGCGGATATTCGATTTTTCTCTTTGAAAAAAGGAGAATTTCGATTGCCGATTTTTTTAGAAAATAGAATCGGACGATGAAGGGGAAAAGGAATATAACAAATTGAAAAGAAAGGAGATACATTTGTTTTATCATTTTTAATTGTACGCCAAAAGTGATCGACGTTGATCTTTTGCGGAATTGCGTATGATGGGGGAAGTTTTAAAAAAACGGGATGTCGTCTTACGATCCGGCGGAAGAAAATGTCGAAACCATAATCATTCTAATTCAAGGGGATTTTGCTATGAAAAAAGGTTTCACATTGATTGAGTTGTTAATTGTCGTTGCGATTATTGGGGTTCTCGCCGCCATCGCCGTTCCCAATTTTCTTAATGCGCAGCTGCGCGCCAAGATAGCGCGCTGCTATTCGGATATGAAGGCCATGAATACGTCCGTCCAGCAATTGCAATTGGATACCAACCATTTGCCTATAGACGGTTGGGATGACGATACAGCGTCCGGACGCAAGATTCTGAAAGAAGTCTTCAATGGCGTCGGCGATTTTACCGAAGCGGAAAGAAAAACCTCCCATTATCTAGCCGTATTGACCAGCCCGATTTCCTATATGTCTGCGGTTCCCATCGATCCCTTTTTAAGCGTGGGGAAAAGCGCTTCGAGTTATGGTTTCGGCAGCCCATATGACACGTATATTTATGCCGACGTCGATCCCCATATCACTGAAAATACGCGCAACCAGGGAATCCAATGCCTCAATCCCGGAGCTTTGGCGGATCAATATCACATCACGCCCTTGAAGACCGGCGAGTGGGCTTTTATTGGCGTTGGTCCCGATGGCGTATCCGGAATCGGAACCAGCGGAACATACGATTCGCGCGGCTTTCCATACAACGCCTCCAACGGTCTCGTGAGTTTAGGCGATATTGTTATGACCAGCGGCGGGATCCTCGGCCAATAAATCGGCGCGGCGACGATCGCAAACCGAATCCATCGAAAAATAAAAGCGGGGGCGGCTGCCAATGCGCCGCCCCTTTTTGTTGTTGGCGGGTAATAATATCAATCTATTTAAGAATGTGACGTAAATTCCCTCGCCCTTTGGGAGAGGATTAGAGTGAGGGGATTATAAGTCTATAAAATCAATCGTTATTTTTATCTAAATTTTTTCCCGCACTATTTCCTTTTCTCGCAATGTCGTATAAAATAACGTATCCGTTCATCATGGAGATAAGAGACCATGAACGAACCCCCATTGATTCCACCGAAAGTTTTCATCAGTTATGCCCATGATTGCCCGGGACATGAGAATCATATAGATGATGTGCTGGCGCTTTCCGACCGTTTGCGCAGCGACGGCGTCGATTGCCATATCGATCTTAATGAAGTTTCTCCTAATTGATTTTATGAAGAAGATCCGCTATCCAAAATCCTTTTCAATTCTTCCGCCAAAGAAGGAAGGTATTCATCGACGGTTTTCCACACTATTTTCACGTTAATATCAAAATACTCGTGAATCAGCCTATTCCTCATATTGATAATATTTCGCCAATCGATTTTGGGCGCAGCAGCTCTGCATTCGGGATCGACGCGGCTGGCGGCTTCTCCAATGATCGAAAGCAAGCGAACAAAGGAATGAAGCAAGGTACGATCTGCTTCAATATCCGGCCGACTCCGGTTTCGAGCTAAAGCCAACGCTTCTTCCGTCGCTTCCAACATGTGGCGATATCGAATGAGATCATTTTTGTTCATAAAGAACCTCGGCGGCGGCCATGACCTCTTCCCGAAAATATCGGCTTAAATCTTCGGGAGTGCGCATATCCACTGGACGGCCAACGCCGTCGGATAATTCCAATTCCATATTCGATAGGCCGATCAAAGTAGGTTCTTGCTCCGGTTCGAATTCCACCAGAATATCGATATCGCTGCCGGGACGCAACTCGCCGCGCAAAGCCGAGCCGAATAAGGATAATCTGCGAATGCGATTTTTCCGGCAAAACGATTGCATGGCTTCCGGTGAAAGATTCAAAACGGAATGTACTCGCATCATCGCGCTCATGAGCTGATCTCCATTGCTTTCCAACTATCGATTTCGCAACCACCAACAATTTTAACAACATTAAGGCGGGGTGGCAAAGGCAAGGCGAAGCCTGCCTTTGAGTCATTCCACCCTAGACCGTTTCCTCTCCCATACCCTACAATAGCGGCCAATGCGCGGCGCATGTTGCGCCAGGCAATATTCTATCTATGGAGGTTCTTATGAAACATCTTTGTTTGGTCTGCTTTGGCTTGCTGCTGGTTTGCGCTCCGGCCTGGGCGGAGGACGATTTTCTGATCCACGACGGCGACCGCGTGGTTATTTGGGGCGACAGCATCACCGACAACGCTTATTACCCCCGCTCGATGGAGAATTACGCGCTCAGCCGTTTTTCCGATTGGACGGTGGAATTCCATA
The DNA here is from genome assembly GCA_040755155.1 of Candidatus Omnitrophota bacterium. Taxonomy (NCBI): domain Bacteria; kingdom Pseudomonadati; phylum Candidatus Omnitrophota; species Candidatus Omnitrophota bacterium. The sequence goes on from JBFMBP010000036.1 coordinate 17,380, forward strand.
ACCTGGGCTGGGGCGGCGACCGCACTACAACTCTGGAGCGGATGAAGCGCGACCTGCCGCAATACCAGCCGACGTTCGTAACCATCAAACTGGGCATGAACGACGGCCAATATACGGAATTCAAACAGGAAAATTACGACGCCTATATCAAGGGCTACCGCCAGCTGCTCGATTTTCTGCGCTCCAATACCGGCGCCCGCATCGTTCTCATTACGACAGTTACCTACGAATTGGACGTCGTTCCCGTGCGCAAGCGCAATAACGCTGAAATCGACATGTCGCCCTATCCCGAAACCCTGCGCCGCTTTTCCGAGGGCGTCAAGGAATTGGCGCAGGAATACAAAACCGGCTTCATCGATCTCAACGCCCTTTACGCCGAGACGCTAACCAACGGCAAAAAGGCCAATCCCGATTTCAAACTCTCCGGCGACGCCATTCATCCCAACGTCAACGGCCAGGCTTATATGGCCTATCATATTCTCAAAGGCTTGAACGCTCCCGCCCTCGTCGCCGACATCGGCGTCGATGCCCAGAACGGCGCAATTCTTTGGGAAAAAGGCGCCTATCTGCGCAATCTGAAAGTGGAAGGCGACCGCCTCTCCTTTACCCGATGCGATCGTTCGCTGCCATTCCATTTTTCCGGCGAAGATGAGATGGATTCCCGTTTCATCGATAAAAAAACCTGGTATAACGAACTGAACCGCGATTGGCTTGTAGTAAAAAATCAATCCAAGCCATATGCGCTGCTGACCATCGACGACGAAGCCATCGCCGTTTTATCGAAAGAGCAGTTGGAAGAAGGAATCAATCTATCGCTTCTTCCCAAGTCGCCCATGCTGGCGCATGGCGCTCTCATCGCCGATTTAACGAATAAAAGGCACGATGCGGAATATGCGCGTTGGCGCCGCTGCTGGCTGCAAGGCGTGCGCAGTCCGTACGATTTTACGCCCTATAAACCGGAAAGCGTTTATTCCAAATATCTGGGCGATGCAGCAAAGTTTTACCATTGTTCTCAATTGAAATACAACGATCCGGCCCCCCGCCAGTTTCTATTAACCGGCGGCGAAAAAGAAGAATTAGAGAAATCGCTTAGCAAATAACTCTCTTTTAGCTAAGTTAGATTGATCTCTATTGAATTCACTGATGGGGCCATTCCAATATAAGGCATGGCCCCTATTCTTTTTAGACTTTTTAGACATATGTCTTCGTCATTTTCTAATATGTATTAATAAGAATTATTATATAAGTTGTTATTTTTCAAATTGATAATTCAAAATTAAAAATTTTTACATTTTTTCATATTCTTGGCTATGCGCTCATTCATTGCAAACATGGAGAAGATATAATTATATCCAATTCTCTGAATTATTTGAGAAAAATGTACCTATAATAGGTGATTATTGGATAATTTATTATCTATTTTTGATAAAGAATTCTATCCGATACGGCGCATCGCCGCCTTATCCCCCAAACTCAATGAATAAGTTCGCAAGGCATTAACGCAAGAAAGGAAACAACATGCGGACCTACGATCAAGTCCCGCTCCCTCCCGACGACGACAAGCGTTGGCGCTTCGTGGGAACGACTATGCGCAGCCATGGTTACAAACCTCATGCTCTCATCGAAACCCTGCACACCGTCCAGGAATATTTCGGCTTTCTGGACGAGAAAGCCTTCAAGTATGTGGCGCATGGTCTTCGCGTGCCCTTGAGCCGGGTTTACGAAGTCTCCACCTTCTACCACTTCTTCAACATGAAGCCGAAGGGCGAACATACCTGCGTGGTATGCACCGGCACCGCCTGCTTCATCAAAGGCGTGCCCCAAATTCTGGCCGCCTTGGAGAAGGAATACAACATTAAACCGGGCGACACCACCAGCGACGGCAAAGTTTCGTTGATGGCGGCGCGCTGCGTCGGCGCCTGCGGCCTGGCGCCCGTCGTTACTTTCGACGGCGAGTTCGTCGGCAACGCGAGTCCAGAAAAAGTTCTGGCCAAGATTCGGGAGTGGAAAGACGATGACGCCGGATGAGTTGAAAGAGATCGTTACCCAAGAACAACAAATCGAACATACGCGCGAACATCATATCTGCGTTTGCACGGCGGCGGGCTGCGTTTCTTCCAACAGCCTGCATGTGAAGGACGCCTTGGCTAAAGAGGTCAAAAAACGCGGATTAGCGGACAAATGCCAGGTCAAGGGCGTGGGGTGCCTAGGCCTTTGCGCGCAAGGACCTCTCGTGCATATGAGAGAAGAGGATCGGCTCTACAAAAAAGTCGTCCCCGAAGACGCCCCGGAGATTCTCGACAGCCTCGGCGCCCCGCCCGTTCAACGTTTGGAATGCCCAACCAACATCCCCTTCTTCCAACGGCAGATGCGCGTCGTCCTGGAAAACTTTTGGAAGATCGATCCCGAACGCATTCAGGATTATATCGCGGCGGATGGCTATTCCGCGTTGGTGAATGCGCTGACGGAACTGTCGCCTATCGATATTATTAACGAAATTATTCATAGCGGATTGCGCGGGCGCGGAGGCGCCGGGTATCCCACCGGCTTGAAATGGAGTACGGTGTCCAAAGCCGTGGGCGATGTGAAATACGTCATCTGCAACGCCGACGAGGGCGATCCCGGCGCGTTCATGGATCGCAGCATCCTCGAAAGCGATCCCCATCGCGTCCTCGAGGGCATGGCCATCGCCGCTTACGCCGTAGGCGCTTCGGAAGGCTATATCTACGTGCGCGCCGAATATCCGTTGGCTATCAAACGCTTGCGCAACGCCATCAAGCAAGCCGAACGCTCCGGATTTCTCGGCCAAAGCATCGGCGGCGCCCGGTTCAATCTTCATTTGGATGTTCGCCTGGGAGCGGGCGCATTCGTCTGCGGCGAGGAGACGGCGTTGATCGCTTCCGTCGAAGGCAAGCGCGGCACTCCGCGTCCCCGGCCTCCTTATCCGGCGCAGCAAGGCTTATGGGGGCGTCCGACATTAATCAATAACGTAGAAACCTACGCCAACATCCCCAGCATTCTACGCCGCGGCGCGGAATGGTACGCGTCCATCGGCACGGAAAAAAGCAAAGGAACCAAGGTCTTCGCCCTCGCCGGCCAAGTGAACAACACCGGACTTATTGAAGTTCCGATGGGCATGACGCTGCGGGAAATCGTCTTCGACATCGGCGGCGGCATCCCCAACGGTAAACAATACAAAGCCGTGCAGACCGGCGGACCATCCGGCGGCTGCATTCCAGAAGAATTTTTGGATTTGAAAGTCGATTACGAATCGTTATCCCAGATCGGTTCCATCATGGGTTCCGGCGGCATGATCGTCATGGATGATTCGTCCAACATGGTGGACGTAGCTCGTTATTTTATGGAATTTTGCCAGTCCGAATCTTGCGGCAAATGCGTTCCCTGCCGCGTGGGAACCGTCCACATGCACAATTTGTTGGACAAGATTTTACGAAAGGAAGCCACGCGCAAAGACCTTTCCATGCTGGAGAAATTATGCGGCATCGTGAAAGGCGCCAGTCTCTGCGGTCTCGGCCAAACCGCTCCCAATCCAGTCCTCAGCACCTTGCGCTATTTCCGCGAAGAATACGAAGTCAACATCGCGGATGGCGAAATCGCCGCCGTTTGCGCCCAATGCCCGGACGAGAAAGAGGGAGAAAAACGATGACGCAAACCGTCAAAATCATAACCCTTAAAATCGACGATAAAGATATCAGCGCCAGGGAAAACGAAACCATCCTGGAAGTGGCGCGGGAAAACGGCATCTTCATTCCCAGCCTATGTTATCAGGAAGGTCTATCTTCCGTTGGCGCTTGCCGTCTCTGTTTGGTGGAATTGAAAGGCTCCAACAAGATGCTTCCCGCGTGCGTTACGCTGGTGGGAGAGGGGATGGAAGTCGTTACCGATTCCGAGCGCCTGCGATTGCATCGGCGCATGGTGTTGGAGATGATCTTTTCCGAGCGCAATCATACGTGTTCGGTCTGCGTTTCCAACGGCCATTGCGAGTTGCAAACGCTGGCGCAGAAGTTGGGAATTACTCACATCCACGTCCCCTATCTATATCCCATCTTCCAAGTGGATACGACGCACAAGCGCTTCGGCATGGATCATAACCGCTGCATACTCTGCACCCGCTGCATCCGCGTATGCAGCGAGATCGAAGGCGCCAATACGCTGGGCTTGATGGGACGGGGAAACAATACCCAGGTCATCGCCGATTTGAACCAGCCGTGGGGCGAATCGGAGACCTGCACCGGCTGCGGCAAGTGCGTCAACGTATGTCCCACCGGCGCCTTGTTCGAAAAAGGCAAATCCGCCGCCGAGATGTCGAAACGGCGTCAATTTTTACCCTATTTAACCATGATGCGCGAGGAATGGTAAATGAATACGATAAAACTAGCGACCGTGTGGCTCGATGGATGTTCCGGATGCCACATGTCTTTTCTCGATATGGACGAGCGGCTTCTCGAACTGGCGGCTCAATTCGAATTGGTTTATAGCCCATTGGTCGATTTCAAAACGTTTCCTGACGAGGTGGACGTTTGCATCGTCGAAGGCGCCGTCAGCTCCGACGAAGACCTCGAAAAAATCTGCATGGTGCGCAAGCGGTCGAAAAAGTTGGTTTCGTTGGGCGATTGCGCCATTACGGCCAACGTTCCCGCCATGCGCAACCCGTTTCCCGTCGAAGACGTGCTCAAGCGGGCTTATTACGAGAACGCGGATTTGCAGGCGCAAACGCCTTGCGAAGCGATTCCGAAACTACTCCCCATGTCTCGGCCTGCGCACGAATACGTTCCCGTGGATGTCTTCATTTGCGGATGTCCTCCCCCGGCGGACGTTATTCATTACGCCTTAAGCGAACTTTTAGCGGGACGCACCCCGGACCTGACGGATAAAACCCGTTTCGGAAAGTAGGAGAGCTACTCATGGGCAAGCAAATCGTCATCAATCCGGTTACCCGGATTGAAGGTCATTCCAAAATTACCATTCAGCTGAACGATAAAGGCCAGGTGGGCGAGGCTTTCTTTCACGTCACCCAATTCCGCGGCTTTGAAAAATTATGCGAGGGCAGGCCGTTTCACGAAATGCCTTCGCTTACCGCCCGCATCTGCGGCATTTGTCCCGTCAGCCATTTGATCGCTTCGGCTAAAGCCTGCGATCAGATTCTCGCCGTCAGGATTCCCGCGCCCGCCTTCAATTTGCGGCGTATTATGAATCTGGCGCAGATCGTGCAGTCTCATGCGCTGAGTTTCTTTCATCTTTCTTCCCCCGATTTGTTGTTTGGCATGGACGCCGATCCCGCCGTGCGCAACATTATCGGCGTAGCCAAGAAATACCCCGAAATCGCCCGCGACGGCATCCGGCTGCGCCAGATCGGGCAGCAAATCATCGAACTGCTTGGCGGCAAGCGCGTCCATCCCGCCTGGATCGTTCCCGGCGGGGTGAACGAACCGCTTTCCGAAGCGAACCGCGACCGCATTCTTTCCATGCTGCCCGATGGGATAGAGATTATTACCCGCACCCTCGATTGGTTCAAAAAATCGATGGAATCGCATCGCGAGGAAATCCGCACTTTCGCCAATTTCCCTTCGCTCTTCATGGCGCTGGTCAAGCCGGACGGTTCTTTGGAGACGTACGACGGCAATCTACAAATCGTAGACGCCGTGGGGAATGTCATTCACAATCAATTCGATCCCTGCAAATACCACGAGATCATTGGCGAAGCCGTCGAGCCGTGGACGTATCTTAAATTCCCCTATTACAAGCCGCAGGGATATCCCAAAGGGATCTACCGCGTCGGACCATTAGCCCGGTTGAACGTTATCAACCACTGCGGAACGCCGCTGGCGGATCAGGAATGGGCCGAATTCCGCGCGATGGAACGCGGGGCCGAGTTGAGTTCGTTCCATTATCATTACGCCCGTTTGATCGAAATCGCGCATGGCTTGCAGCGAATGGAAGAGATTCTCAACGATTCCGCTATCCTCGATAAACATGTGCGCGCTTTCGCGGAGCCGAATAATTTCGAGGGCATCGGCGTTTCGGAAGCGCCGCGCGGAACGCTGATACACCATTACAAAGTGAACGAGCAGGGATTGATCGTTTGGGCTAATATGGTTATCGCTACCGGCCATAACAATTTGGCCATGAATCGGGGCGTTTTACAGGTGGCCAAACATTTCGTGAATAAGGATAAATTAATGGAAGGCGCTCTCAACCGCGTCGAGGCGGTGATCCGCTGCTACGATCCCTGCCTCAGCTGTTCCACGCACGCCGCGGGTCAGATGCCGCTGCATTTGGAACTGATCGACGCCGAGGGGAATCTTCTCGACGAGAAAAAACGGTGAAGGCAAGGCGGAACCTCACCCAGCCCTCTCCAAGAATTGGAGAGGGAGCGTCTTCACGTTGAAATGAAAGATGAAGACAAAGCGGATTCTAATTATCGGCTATGGCAATCCGTTGCGCGGCGACGACGGCGCGGGTTGGGCGGCCGCCGAGCGCTTGCAATCGTGCAAAACCAAGAATTCGTTGGAAATTCTTATCTGCCCTCAGTTGTTTCCGGAACAGGCTGAACCGGTCAGCCAAGCCGATTTGGCGATCTTTCTGGACGCCTCCTGCGATGCGGCGCCCGGATCTTGGAAATGTCAAAAATCCTTTGCGGGCGAGACGCCCGCACTCCCAGGGGGCGGTATGTATGCGGCGGCGTTTACTCATAGCGTCAGCCCCGGCGAGCTATTGGGATTGGCTCGGGAATTGTATGGCCATTGCCCGGAGGCTTATCTCTATACGATGGGGGGAGAGAGTTTCGAGACGGCGAATCGGCTCACTCCCGCTGTTCAATCCGCCATTGAAGGCGTTGTGGGAGACGTTGAAAAACGGATAACGGCGTAAATCGGGCGGGAGGCGTTACAACCTCCCGTTTTCTCTTTCCTTTTCCCCTAGACATTCCCTATTCTCATCGGAATCATAACTTGACGATCTCATTCTATGTTTATAAAAGGTGAAGAACCATGAACGAATCCCGCCGTTGTTTTCTTAAGCAGAGTATTTTCGCCGCCGCTGGAACCGGCGCGATTTTGACGCCGCACTCTTCCAGTTTCGCTATTGCGCCCATTCAACGAGGGATGGGCGCGCGCATGAAGTTGAGTTTCGCCGCCTATTCCTACCGCAAATACCTGGCGGAAGAAAAATCGATGACGATGATGGATTTCTTGGACGAATGCGCCAAGCTGGGACTCAGTGCTTCGGAGCCGACTTCTTACTATTTTCCGCCCGACGCCAATGACGATTATTTCATTCAATTCAAGCGCAAAGCCTTTTTGCTAGGCTTGGATATTTCCGGAACCGCCATTGGCAATACGTATACTCATCCAGCGGGGCCGGAACGGGATAAAAACCTGGCTTTGACCAAACGCTGGATCGACAACGCCGCGCTAATGGGCGCTCCTTGCATCCGCATCTTTGCCGGAACAGCACCCAAAGGCGTTTCGGAAGAACAGGCGCGAAAGAATTGCGTCGAAACCATCCAGGAAGCCTGCGCCTACGCCGCCCGGCGGGGCGTTTATCTGGCGCTGGAAAACCACGGCGGCATCGTTTCCGACGCTAAAGGCATGTTGGCGATCGTTAAGGCCGTCGAATCGGATTGGTTCGGCGTCAATCTCGATACGGGCAATTTCCATACCGACGATCCTTATAAAGACATTGCCGAGACCGCGCCTTACGCCGTCAACGTGCAAGTTAAAGTCGAAATGTCGAACGCGGCGGGAAAAGCCATCGAACCCGATTTCGAACGAATCGTCGGCATGTTAGGCGAGGCGGGCTATCGCGGCTACGTCGCTTTGGAATATGAAGCCAAGCCGGAACCGAAGGACGCCGTCCCTCGCTATTTGGAGCGGCTGCATAAAATTATTTCGAAAGCGTAGGGATAGTTAGGACAGAGAGAAAAGCGTAAATGGCGCGATGGCGTATACTGGATTGAATCACGAATACACGAAATGAAAAAGAAAACCACGAAAAAGGCGGAATGAATAAAATTCGTGTACGAGGAGAATGGCGTTATAAGAGTATAACGCCTAAGACATGAAAAAACGATATCGCGCCAATGGAAAACCGGGGCGGCAAAGCTACGGCATTTAGTCTTTTTCTTTCATCTTTCTTTTTTCGAGTTGCACAAGAAAAGATTGATGAAATGAAAGATAAAATTTCCTTGCCGCCCTGCGGTTTAGTCCAATGTATTTTTCTCAGTTTACCGATTTCGCCAGGGGGCTTCATGCCTTATAGGCAAGCCGGTTCCCAAGCGATCGCTTCACCATTCCAATCCCAGCATGGCGAAACGACCGTGAGTTCCACCCCCGCTACTCATTCACCGAAGCGCACACAAAAAAGGCTGCGCAAGGTTATCGAGGATGTCATCATCTTCTACTTCGCTATTTACAGGCGAGTGCGGCGGGGACTGTTCGGCGCGCGCCGTGAGAAGGTCCCTCGTTTATTATGGGGAAGGCCGCAAAAAGGAGGCGTTAACAGTAATGATGAGTGATGAATGATGAATGATGAAAAAGATTGATGGGGTAAACGGCGCGCCCCATCTTTCAGCTTCAAGGGCAGAAAAAACCTTGCCCTTGCTACCCTCCCGCTTTGAGTCCACCCTACGCGATTTGGTGGGCTACGCTTCGCTTTGAGCCCACCCTACGCGATTTGGTGGGCTACGCTTCGCTTTGAGCCCACCCTACGCGATTTGGCGGGCTACGCTTCGCTTTGAGCCCACCCTACGCGATTAAGCGAATTTCAATCATCGCCGTTGCTTCATGGCTTTGGCGATGGCTTCGGCCATGGCGTTTTGGATGGGGGCTTTGCGGGTTGGTTCCTGGCGTTGTTCTTGCTTACGGCGAGGCTTTCCGGGATTTTCTTCCTTGGCGGCGTTGGGATCGGGGATGGGATCGTCCAGCCTCATGCTCAGCGAGATGCGTTTGCGCCGCAGGTCTATGGCCATGACTTTGACTTTTACTACATCCCCCGTCTTCACGACGCTGCGAGGATCTTTGACGAATTGATTGGAGAGGGCGGAGATGTGGACCAACCCGTCCTGGTGAACGCCGATATCGACGAACGCGCCGAAATTGGCTACGTTGGTTACGACGCCTTCCAAGATCATGCCCGGCTGAAGGTCTTCCAACGTTTCTACTCCTTCTTTGAAAGCGGCAGTCTTGAATTCCGGGCGGGGGTCTCGTCCCGGTTTTTCCAACTCGGCGATGATGTCCATCACCGTGGGCAGGCCGAAACGTTCGTCGACGTAATCGTTGGGATTCAGTTTTTTCAGGAAAGCCCCGTCTCCGATGATCGATTTGATATCCTGCTTATGCGCTTTTAATATGCGTTCCACAATGGGATAGGCTTCTGGATGCACGGCGGAGGCGTCCAGCGGGTTGTCGCCGTTCATGATGCGCAGGAATCCTGCAGCTTGTTCGAAGGTTTTTTCACCCACGCGCGGCACTTGCAGCAACTGCTTGCGGTTTGGGAAGGGGCCGTTCTGATTGCGGAAATCGACGATGTTTTTCGCTAGTCCCTGATTCAATCCCGCGATGCGGGCCAGCAGGGGAACCGACGCCATATTCACGTCCACGCCGACGGCGTTCACGCAATCTTCCACTACGGCGTCCAATGTTCGAGCCAGTTGGGTTTGGCTGACGTCGTGCTGATATTGCCCCACGCCGATAGCTTTGGGTTCGATCTTCACCAGTTCCGCCAGCGGGTCTTGCAATCGGCGGGCGATGGACGCGGCGCCGCGCAGCGATACGTCCAATTCGGGAAATTCCTGGGCTGCTAACTCGGAAGCGGAATAGACCGAAGCTCCCGCTTCGGATACGACCAATTTTTCCAATTTCAATTCAGGATGCAGTTTGATTAATTCTAAAGCCAGTTTGTCGGTTTCCCGCGAAGCCGTACCGTTGCCGATGCTGATGAGTTCGATACGATGCTTGCGAGCCAGCTCGGCCAGGATTTTGATAGATTCGTTCCATTTATTATGCGGCGCATGAGGATAGATGGTCGCCGTATCTACAAGTTTGCCGGTTCCATCCACAACGGCGACTTTGACGCCGGTTCGCAGGCCGGGGTCCAGGCCAATGGCGGGCTTCGGTCCCGCTGGGGCGGCTAACAGTAGATCGCGTAGGTTGTGGGCAAAAACCTTGATCGCCTCTTCTTCCGCCGCTTTCCACAAGCGCATCTTTAGATCTACGTCGAGGTGGGTGAAGATGCGGATTTTCCAAGCCCAGCGCACCGTATCCCGCAGCCAAGCGTCGGCGGGCCTTCCTAAATCCTGGATGCGATAATGTTCGGCGATTTGACTCTCGCAGACGCTGGGTTGTTTGCTTGCCGCCGTTGTCTCTTGCGGATCAACGATCAGGTTCAATTGTAAAATCCCCTCATCGCGGCCTCGGAACATGGCTAGGGCGCGGTGGGAAGGGACGTCTTTGATTGGCTCGCTGGCGTTGAAATAGTCTGAATATTTTACGCCTTCTTCTTCTTTTCCTTCCGCTACGAGGGATTGCATAACGGAGTTATTCCAAACGAATTCGCGCAGTTTCCCGATCAGTTCGGCGTCTTCCGCGAATTCTTCCATGAGAATCTGCCGCGCGCCTTCCAATGCGGCGGCGATATCCGGGACGTTTTTCTCTGCGTTGACGCATCCTTCCGCCGCCGTTTCGGGAACCAACTCTGGATTGGATAACAGACTGTGAGCAAGCGGTTCCAAACCTGCCTCGCGGGCGATCTGCGCTTTGGTGCGCCGTTTGGGTTTATAGGGCAGATATAAATCTTCCAGGCGCGTTTTTGTATCCGCTTCGCGAATGGATTGTTCCAATTCGGGGGTTAGTTTGCCCTGTTCTTCGATGCTTTTGAGGATGACGCCGCGCCGTTCTTGCATTTCGCGCAGATAGCGCAGGCGTTCTTCCAGCGTCCGTAACTGCGAATCGTCCAATCCGCCTGTCGCTTCTTTGCGGTAGCGCGCGATGAAGGGAACCGTCGAGCCTTCGTCCAGCAGTTGAATCGCGGCTTCCACTTGTTTGAGTTCTGCGGAGAGTTCTTGCGCAATGCGTTCGTTGATGGTCATCATTCCTTCTTGTCATCCTCGCTATGTTGTTCGCTTCGAAATAGGAGAGTAAGCATATATCCGTTTTGGCCAAGTTGAAATATTCGGAAAGGCAATTGAGGAAAGAAAAATCGGGCGCAATATCGAACCAATTTAAGCGGAAATCTTTATAAACCTTATGAACCGTTTTGCAGCCTCTCCGGTTATTCGTTTGTTCCATGTAAGATAGTTTTGATATTCAAAATGTTTTTTCTTTCCTTATAAACGAGGTCTTCTATGCTTACCGACAATATCCTCAACCTGATCGGCAATACTCCGTTATTTCGTTTGAAAGGGGAAAATGTTTTTGCGAAGTTGGAATATCTCAATCCAGGGGGCAGCATCAAAGACCGCGTCGCGTTGGCTATGCTGGAAGGGGCGGAGCGCGATGGCCGTCTGAAGCCGGATTCCATTATCATGGAGCCAACTTCGGGCAACACCGGCATTGGCATCGCACTGGTTGGACGCATTAAAGGCTATCGCGTACGCATCGTCATGCCTGAGAATATGAGCGAAGAACGGAAAAAACTAATTCGCACTCTCGGCGCCGAATTGATATTGACGCCCGCCGACGAAAGCATTCAAGGCGCGGTGGATTGCGTGCGCCGGATGGCGGCGGAAGATTCTCGAATTTACGTTCCCCAACAATTCGAGAATCCGGACAATCCCCGCGTCCATTACGAAGAGACCGCCCATGAGTTATGGCGGCAGACGAGCGGCGATATCGCCTGTTTCGTCGCGGGCGTCGGCAGCGGCGGCACGCTTCAAGGGGTAGGGAAATTCTTAAAGGAACATAAACCAGATGTCCGCATTGTCGCCGTAGAGCCGAAGAACGTTTCCGCCTTGCTTGGCCATGAGCCGGGATTGCATCAAATACAAGGCATCGGCGACGGATTCATTCCCGCTATTCTCGACGTTTCGCTGGTGGATGAGGTCGTGGAAGTAACAGACGAAGACGCCATTGAGACGACGCGGCAGTTGGGGCGCGATTTCGGATTGCTGGCGGGCATATCGTCCGGCGCTAACGTTTGGGCGGCGCGCTTGTTGGCGCGAAAATTTTCCGGAAATGTCGCTACAGTTTTACCTGACCGCGCCGAACGCTACTTCAGCACTTCGCTGATGTAGCGCCCAGCGGTCTTCTAACGCTGCAATTAACTCTTTTTATCCCATGAGAGCATGGCGTGGGAAGCGGGTTGAAACTCGTCTTTCTTTGGTTTCCGCTGTTTTTGGGCGGCGGTTCTTTCGTAGTGTTCGTAATCGCCGATTTTAAATTGGCTAACCATTTCTTGCATCGCCATGGCTTGCGAAGATAACTCTTCGCTAGCGGAAGCGGCTTCTTCGCTGGTGGCTGAGTTCGATTGGGTGATTTGATCCAGCTGGCCGATGGCGGTGCGGATTTGTTCCGCTCCGCTGGATTGTTCGGCGCAGCTGGCGGCGATTTCCTGAACCAGTTGCGCGGCGTTGCGAATGGCGGGGACTACTTCTTGAATTAGTTTTCCTGCGTTTTCCGCCTGAGCAACGCTTTCTTTCGATAGCGCAATAATTTCCTTAGCCGCTTGTTGGCTGCGTTCCGCCAGTTTCCGCACTTCCACAGCTACGACGGCGAAGCCTTTGCCCATCTCTCCGGCGCGCGCGGCTTCGATGGCGGCATTCAAGGCGAGGAGATTCGTCTGGTCGGCGATATCGTCGACGATGGATATCTGTTCGGCGATTTTTTTCATGGATTCAACGGTTTTTAATACCGCCTCGCCGCCTTTTTCGACGTCTTTGGCCGCTTTGGCGGCGGCGGCGTTCGTCTTTTGCGCATTCGCCGAGTTTTGCTCGACGGAGGAAGTCAGTTGTTCGATGGATGCTGAGGTTTCTTCCAGGCTAGAGGCTTGCTCGGTAGCGGCGTTGGCCAGGTTTTGCGAAGAAGCGGATAGTTCTTCCGAGCTGGAGGCCACCTGTTGCGCCGCTTGCGCGATGTTCTGCATGATGGACCGCAAGTTAGCCGTCATCTCGGCGAAACTACTGGCCATAATGCCAATCTCGTCCTTGCTGGTTACGGAAACCGTCGTAGTCAAATCCCCAGCGGCGATTTCCGCCGTTGCGGCGGCCATCATTTGCACCGGACCGAGAATGCTTTTCGTAATCGACCAGGCAATGGCGATGGCGGCGATGATGGAGATGACGCTGATGGCGATAATCGTATTAATCGTCTGACGGCGGACGGAATCGAAGTGTTCGTCCGCTTTATTGTTTTCCTCTATCAGCGAATTGCTGAAGGAAACCAATGGCGCCGCCATCGATTGCGCGAATCCATCGGTCTTGCCGTCCAAATCTTGGATTTCTTTCGATAACGTATTCTGTTGGGAACGAAGAATGGGAAGCAATTCCTTTTCAAATACGTCGAAATAGCTATTCATAGCTTGCGTCGCTTCTTTCGCTAATTGTATTTCTTCCGGCGTATCCGACATATTGGTTATGTTTTTCAAATCCTGGATCGATTCGTTTTTTAGGTCTTCCCAATCTTTGTTCGTCTCATCCAGGTTCCGGTTGATGACGGCGTCACCGATAACTTGATAGAGTTTTGCGCTCATCCCCGCCGCTTCTGTTGCTATCACGGCATTATCCGCTCTTATCGCTCCTTCGTCTTGCAGCACTCCCAGATGATAAATGTCTCGAATGGAAATAATCGAAGAGATCACTAATAGAAGAATGAGAATGCCATATCCCAACGCCATTTTTTTTCCAATCGTTAAATTCATCGCTATGCTCCTTTGCCTTCGTTAAGTTGAATGGATTACAGCTTTTACAATTATTAACTCATGTTACGCAGGATAAAAAAATGATAGACATAATTTGCTTATCGCATTGAATCACGAAAACACGAAATGAAAAAGAAAAACACGAAAAAAAGAAAAGAAAAAAGGTTAGCGCAAGGAATCTCGTTATGAGAACGATTTTTCCGTGGAATACAAAAGAATCCGTGCTATCCGTGATTCGAATATTTCGTGAATTTCGAGCCATTTCGTAGTTTCGTGATTCAATAACGCAAATAAATGACGCCCTTCCTGTTCTTTTGAACGGTTCTCTTAATTGGCGATGAAATACCTACGCCGAAAGTGAAAGGACATTGGCTGCGTAACATGAGTTATTAAAAGAGAATTTGCCATCTCATGCCAATCGCTAACGCATCCGGTTTTCCGTCGCCGCCGGGATTGACGATATATTGCATATCCGGTTTCAAATTCATCCAACCCGTCATTTGATATAAGTAGTACAGTTCGATGGCGGTTTCACCGTCTTTTGGCAGTCCGGCTTCCTCGCTGAACAGGACTTGAAATACGCCCAGACCCAGAATATCTTCATCGCGCCCGGGGATGGGACCGATCCATTGCATTCCGCCGCCCAGGTAATGATTTGCTTCGCTGCGATCTTCGGGCGTCCAACCATGTTGCGCGAAAACGCCTATGCCCTGTTTGTCCTCTTCATCGGCGGGATTTTCACGCCAAACCTCTTGATCCCAAGTTAGATAGACGCCGTAGCGTTCGGCAAAAACGCCAGTGGTAGATAGTTTTTCCACCTTGTCGCCATTCCACCATGCTCCAACGCGGAAATGGCCTCTATGATCGGCAATAGAATAATGAAAAGCCGGTTCCGCCATGACCATTGGGCCATAAAAGCGATCCAGCGTATTGCCGATGGATCGCCCGCCATCGGGACGGCCCTGGTATACCCCTATGTTCATGGAAAACCAATCTACCGGCGCAATTCCCATAACCGCGCCCCAATCCTGATCGGGGAATGTCGTTAAAGGAATCGTTGGGTGGAAACCGCCAGATGAATTGGTAAAATCGCAAGCATAATCGGCGCAGGCGAAATCGGCGTTCGCTTCTTGTTTTCCCAATTTGAACCAAAGTTTGCCGTCAAAAAAATCGTGCCGATACCAGAATTCGGAGACTTGCGCGAATTCGTCAGCATCGATGTTGCTCAAAACTTGAAAGTCTCCGACATAATCGTTTGTGATTCCCTTTCCGTGTTGTTCCTGCAGTTGAACGAAAAAAGTCCCTCCATTCCACCATCCCGCCGTTTCCGTATCGAGTTCGAGAAATAAGCTGAGGTCTCCGCGATACTCTCCGCCGCGTTTCCATCCGCCGCTGACGTTTCCGAAATACTCTCCCGTATAGACTAATTCGTAGCTAAGTCCATGCTCTTCAAGATACGAGCGCATTCCGCCCCAATCCCCGAACAAATGCTCCCGTCTCCAAAACGATTCTTCTTCGCAAAACGTTGGAATAGTAAAAGCTAGAAAGAATAAAGGAATAGTCGTTTTCTTATTCATGCAAAAATCTTCCTTCCAAGAAAGACTAACGTCTATCATAAATTTATAGGCTCGATTAGTTAGCGTGCGAAACGAATAGATTAAGGATAATAAGCGACCATTCTCGGAATCCCATTGAAAGCAAATGACTCTATTGAATAACCATGCGAATAAGACAATATTATTAATTATATAGTCTCTTGTTAACAAACAAAAAAGAAAAATTATTTTATGGGGGATAGATAGCCTTTCGAAAAAATAGAACTAAGGATGAGTTGCGACGTATGGCCCATCGATTATTCCATCTTATAAATATCCGAATAGCGAAAGACATGCGATATTCTCCGTTTCTTTTAACATATCATTTGATTTGATTATAAAACAAAATATTTACAAGTAAATCCTGCGGACGATTTTTTTAATGGAAATTTTATGTTTTTGGGAAAATAGGAAGCGATTGGGAACTGGGTCTTGGCGGAGGGGATGGCGTTCGCGAGAGGATGAATCTTTTTGCGCTTATTAACTCATGTTAGGAGTAAAGAATAACTATAAGGTGATATTGGGATCGTCGATAGAATCACGAAAACACGAAATAAAAAAGAAAACCACGAAAAAAAGAAATCCATACGTTTACCCGCCGTTGAAACGGCGGGCTATTTTCGTTTGCCCCTTTAAAGGGGCATTTAAAATGGCCCAGCCTTTCAAGGCTGGGATGGGAAATTTCAAAGAATTCGAGTTCTTTCACGTTTTCGCGATACGAAAACGCAACCGATATAAAGCCTATTCGTTGCTTTGAAACGTCGTCTCCATCGTGAAGGAGAGATGCCCGCACTCCCAGGCTGCGCAACATGAGTTATTAAGAAAGGGTTGGGACAATGGAGTTCTTATTTTCCGCCAGCCGTTTTTTCATGGACTCGACGAAAGTATAAGGGATATAAGGCAGCGCTTCCGTCTCTCCCAGATTCTTATGCTTGGAGTCGCCGTGAAAATCGGAGCCGCCGGTTACGATCAATCCCAATTCGCCGGCTAATGCGGCGTAGCATTCGGCGAAGTCGGAGCGGCAGGCGCCATGATAAGCTTCCACGCCATCAATGCCCACAGCGGCCAGGCGGCGGATCTCGTTTAGCGTTTGCTCCATGCTATCGGCGTAGAGTTGATCGGGATGGGCGATGACGGCCAGTCCCCCAGCCTGGTGGATGAAGGAAATCGCTTCTTCCGGCGTGAAAATTTCTTTCGGTGCAAAGGCGGGAGCCCCATTAGCCAAAAATCGGTCGAAGGATTCTTGAATGGATTGGACGTAGCCGCGCCGCAGCATCGCCCGCGCGATATGGGGACGATTGACGACCTCTCCGCCCGCCAGCGCTTTCACTTCCTCAATCTCCAAGGGATAGCCCAACTCATGCAACTTTTGCAGGATGAGCGGATTGCGCCGCTCGCGGGCGAATATATATTTTCGCAGATTATCTTGGAGAAATTTATCATGAATGTCGATATAATACCCCAGAATATGCAGCGTTCCCGACGGATGCAGGGCGCTGATCTCCATGCCGGGGACGATTTCCACCCCATACAACAAACCCGCCGCTTCCGCTTCGGGAATCCCGGCCGTCGTGTCGTGATCGGTGATGGAGAGGGCGTGAATTCCCGACTCGGCGGCTTTTTTGACTAAATCGGAAGGAGAGAGAGTACCATCGGAACAATGGGAGTGAGCGTGCAGATCGGCAGATTTCGGTTTCAATGTTAAATCCTTCGCATAACAGTCAATATTTTTCTTAAAAAAAGCGTATCCTACCAGGCGATATATTCAAGTTCGCGCAGTTTCATCAAAACTTTTTCCGCGCTTTGCTCCGGCCTCTCCCTGTGGGTTTCGCAGACGACTTCGGGATGAAGCGGCTCCTCGTAGGGATCGGTGATGCCGGTAAATTCCTTGATCTCGCCCGCCCGCGCCCGTTTATACAATCCTTTGACGTCCCGCATCTCGCATACGGCCAGCGGCGCATGTACGAAAACTTCGACGAAGCGTCCGATGGTCCGGCGCAACTCGTTGCGGATTTCGCGGTAAGGCGAGATAGCCGCCGCCACGGCAACGATTTCGTTGCGCGTCAAGATATGGCTGACGAATCCAATGCGCCGGATGTTTTCGTCGCGGTCC
This sequence comes from Candidatus Omnitrophota bacterium, assembly GCA_040755155.1. NCBI lineage: Bacteria > Pseudomonadati > Candidatus Omnitrophota > Candidatus Omnitrophota bacterium. The sequence continues at coordinate 34,960 of JBFMBP010000036.1, forward strand.
TCCTTGGAGTAACCTAAGCCTTTGCTTAGGTTCAAGCGAATGAAGTCGCCGTCGAGCACTTCATGCCGAATTTGCCGTTGCAGAAATTCTTCATGCAGGATTTCCGCAATCGTGCTTTTTCCGGCGCCGGAAAGTCCCGTAAGCCAGACAGTGAAGCCGATATAAGGGCATAAGGGGTTGTTATTCTTGTTTGGGAGAGATGAGGAGTTCGTAAGCATGGATGAAAAATACTCCTTTGGGATTGTCCTATCATATTTATGCCTGCTGGGAAAGTATAGGAATCCCGAAATGATGAGTGATGAATGATGAGCCTCCCTAACGAGGAAAGGTTTTCGGCGATTGCAGGAAGAAAAGTCCTGCCGCCCGCCGTTGAAACGCTATCAATTATACGCAAAAATTTTATGAAGAATGTCGGGAGGATCAAAGGCTTCCTGGATTAATGATCCATGGAGTGAAAGGGCGTTAAAAATCGTCAAGACCTGAACCAATCCTCTCATTAGGATCTGATCTTTACCCACAAGTCGAGGGGATTACTCAAGGGCAAAAACAACCTTGCCCTAGGCGCCCCATTAATCAAGGGCGGAAGGAGGTTTCATTTTTTACGTTTCCGAATCGCGCGAATACCACGAAAATTTCGAATCGCAGA